>JAHFLR010000052.1 GCA_023244795.1 bacterium | reverse complement strand
TATTAAATCGGTCAGGATAATCATAAAGGCCGCCAAAGAGGTCATAGAAAACACACCGCCAGAATTGGTTTCCGATATTATGCACCGCGGAATCATTTTGGTGGGAGGTGGCTCTTACCTTAGGGGGTTAGCGCAACTGGTTGAATCGGAAACAAAGATGCCTGTTTTTATAGCAGATGATCCCTTAACCGCCGTTGTGCGCGGCACTGGCATAGTGCTGGAAAATATAGAAGAATTGCGCCATACACTAGTCCCCAACGAAGATGAAATTCCTCCCCAATAAAAAATTAAACAATAACAAAAAGAAAATTACAGGAGGCGTAATTATTGCGCTTCTTTTGATAATGGCGTTTTTTAAGGAAAACGTGGGGCACGTTGTTTCAACCCCGATTATGGCCGCCAGCAGTTACCTTCTGTCCTCCAACGAAGATGTCGGAAATTGGTTTAAAAGAAACGCCGCCTATCTGGAACAAAAAAAATCTCTTGAGGAGGAAAACGGCAGACTTAAGGCAACCCTTACCGAACTGGAATCTCGCTCTCTGCTTTGCCGGTCGCTGGAGCAAGAAAATAACCAGCTACGAGAGGCAGCTTCTCACGTTACAAACAAAAATAAAAAGTTTATAACGGCCGCCATCGTCAAAAGGCCACCAGCTATCCCATACGACACTCTTATTTTAGACGCCGGCTCCGAGAGCGGAATAACCACCGGCATGACAGTAACCATCTATGGCGAAGCTCTGCTCGGCCAAATTGTAGAAGTTTTTCCGGGCGTGAGCAAAGTTAAACTTATTTCTTTTCCAGCCAATGAAACAAGCGTAATTCTGGGAAATCAAAACATATCAGCTTCTGCGGTGGGGAGAGGCGGAGAAAATTTGGAAATAGACCTACCCAAAGATATCCAAACTAACATTGGGGACTTAATAACCACGCCGGGGTTGGACGGTTTAGTTGTGGGCTCGGTAGATAAAATAGAAACCAATGATTCTAGCCCGTTTCAAAAAATTATATTCCGGCTGCCGATTAATATCCAGCAACTTGGTTTGGTAATGATAGAAAAATAACAAAATGATAAAAAGGATAATTTGCGACATTTTATTTTTTGCCGTTATCTTTTGGGGGCCGTGGTGGGCCGCCTCACTGATGGGTTTTATTTTTGTTATTCTGTTTAAAAACTACTGGGAAGCTTTCGCCGCCGCGATTTTTATGGATTCTATTTATTATATTCCGTCTAATAAATTGTGGGGAAACTTCGGAATTTTTACCGTTGTTGCTTTAGGAGAAATTATTATTACCGAAAAGATAAGAAAGCAAATAAGAACATAGCATGTTTGGGATAAATAAAAAAACAAGAAAACACCCCGAGATCTTCCCCGACGAAATTCTTATGGACTCGGCCAACATACCGGATTTTGATACGGCCAGATTCGAGGGGAAAATGGAAAAACCGCTGGGCAAGAACTCTTTTTACGGGCTTCTTATTTTCTTTCTGGCCGTAACAGGAATCTTTTTGATAAAAACCTTTCAGCTTCAAGTTGTACAGGGGGCCTTTTTTAAGGAAAGAAGCGAAAACAACAGTTTTAAATTAAGCCCGCTTTTGCCAGAACGCGGAGTCATATACGACAGAAAGGGCGCGCAAATAGCATGGAACGGGGCGGAGTTCCAAATAATAGCCGAGGACGACAACGGTAAGGAATTTATTTTGAGCAAAACCAGCGACTGGCAAGATGCCGAAAACCAAAAAAAACAAACGGAGCAAGATGGCTTCTACAAATACGTAAGAGTGGAGCAGGCCTCGGTAAGAACTTATACCGACAAGCCGGGTTTGGCTCACATTATAGGATATATCGGACACCCGTCTGAAAAAGACTTATTGAAAAACGATAAGATTCCACTAGAAAAACTTATCGGAAAAGAGGGGATAGAAAAATATTACGATAACCTGTTGCAAGGATTTGCCGGCATAAGACTATTAGAAAAAGATTCTAAGGGTTCGATAATCTCGGAGAACATACAAAAAGAACCAACGCCGGGAAACAAAATTACACTGGCGATAGATATGGATCTCCAGTCTCAGATGTTTAATATCGTCAAATCAGCCGCCGAACAATATGGCTATAAGGGAGGCGCCGGCATAATTATGGATGTAAACACGGGCGAGATTCTCTCTATAACAAGTTACCCGGAATACGACCCCAATATCTTATCTCAAGGAGGACCAACGGAAAAGATACAGGGCTTCTTGCAAGATAAAAATAAACCTTTTCTAGATAGAGCGGTCGGCGGTTTGTATGCCCCGGGGTCTATTATTAAACCGGCCATTGCCCTGGCCGCGCTAAAAGAAGGCGTCATTACTCCGGAAAAACAAATTCTCAGTACGGGCAGCATCTCCATTCAAAATCCGTATGATCCGAATCTAAAAAGTATTTTTAAAGACTGGAAGGCGCACGGCTGGGTAGACATGCGTCATGCGCTCGCAGTTTCCTCTGACGTTTATTTTTATGAAGTGGGTGGAGGATACGAGGGCCTTAAGGGGCTGGGTATTAAAAAAATTGAGGAGTACGTAAAAATGTTTGGCTTTGGAGAGAAAACAGGAATTGATTTATTGGGAGAAGAGGACGGCACAATCCCTGGGCCGGAAACCAAACAAAAAACCGAACCCAAAGATCCAACATGGAGAATCGGCGACACCTACAATGCAAGTATCGGGCAAGGTTCTTTTCATATCACTCCGATAGAAATGGCCAGATACGCTACAGCTTTGGCCAACAATGGAAAAATTCTGGAGCCGCGATTAATAAAGGACGGCGCAACAAATGTAGAAAGAACCATCGATATCCCCCAGGAATACTTTAAAGTCGTGCAAGACGGCATGAGGATGTGCGTGCAAGAGGGGACGGCAGCGGCTCTCAATGTTCCTTATGTAAAAATCGCCGCCAAAACAGGAACTGCGCAGGTGGGTACTGGCAACAAAAACACTAACTCGTGGAGTATCGGGTATTTCCCATACGAAAATCCAAAATATGCTTACGTTTTGGTGATGGAAAAAGGACCGACCTCAAACGCCATAGGAGCATCGGCCGTAATGCGCCAGGTCACTGACTGGATGAGCATCAACTCGCCGGAATATTTTGCGATAAATTAAAATTGAAAAATTGATTTAATTTTACTATAATTAATCATCATGAGTTCACTGGAAGAAGTACGCAACGAACGGATTAAAAAGCTCAACGCCTTAAAAGAAAAAGGCATTGATCCGTTTCCCGTTTCCACCAAAAGAGACGCCACGGTCGCCGAGGCGGTGGATAATTTTACCAAACTAAAAAAGAAGCGGAAGATTTACCTGGCCGGAAGAATTATGGCCATTCGCGCCCATGGCGGATCCATATTTTTTAATATCAACGACGGCTCCCTTGCCACCAAAACAAAAGAAACGGCTTCGCTTCAGTCCTATATAAAGCAAGATGAGGTGGGGCCAGAGCAATTTTCTTTGTTTGAGCAAACAATAGACATTGGGGATTTTGTGGAGCTAGCTGGATCTCTTTTTGTTACTAAGAGGGGAGAGAAGACTCTGCTTGTTTCTAGCTGGAAAATATTGGTCAAAGCATTGAGACCGCTTCCCGAAAAATGGCATGGCTTGCAAGACATAGAGGAAAAAAGCCGCCGGAGATATCTGGACTTGCTCTCCAACGAAGACTCAAAAAAGAGATTCTTAATCAGATCTAAAATGATCTCCGAAATGAGGAAGTTTTTAGACGCGGCCGGTTATGTTGAGGTAGAAACCGCGGTGCTGCAATCTCTGGCCGGAGGAGCCAGCGCTCAACCCTTTCTAACACACCACAATGCCTTAGACATAGATCTCTATCTAAGGATAGCTCCCGAACTTTATCTAAAAAAACTTTTGATTGGCGGCATTCCAAAGGTTTACGAAGTAAGCAGAAATTTTAGAAATGAGGGCATAGACGTAACCCACAACCCAGAATTTACGGCGCTGGAGTTTTATGAGGCCTATTCCGACGCTCAAAAACAACGAGAGCTGGTGGAGAAAATGCTTCGGTCTTTGGTAAAAACATTGTTTAAAAAGAGCTTTACAGAATATGCGGGCAATAGAATAGATTTTTCAAAAAAGTTTTCCGTTGTTTCCTACTACGACCTCATTAAAAGAGGCTCTCTCATGCCGAATCCGGAATCTGCCGCTCAAGAAGATTTTTCCTTAAAAGCAAAACAACTTGGGATAGACGTGGCGCCATCAGATACGAAGGAAAAAATAATGGACAATATCTTTAAAAAAATTATCCGGCCCAAGCTGATTCAACCCACGTTTGTTATAGATTACCCGGTAAACTATTTACCCCTAGCCAAAAGAAAACCCGACAACCCGGAGCTAGTCGACGCCTTTCAGTTCTATGCCGGGGGGTTGGAACTGGTAAAAGCCTTCTCCGAGCTAAACGACCCGATAGACCAGACGGAAAGATTTGCCCAACAGGATAAAGCCAAAGCGGCCGGAGATGTAGAGGCCCAGCCATCGGACAAAGACTTTGTAGAGGCCATGGAGCACGGCATGCCACCGGCCGGCGGAGTCGGTATCGGCCTAGACAGGTTGGCCATGTTTTTTACCGACACAGCCAATATTAGAGATGTCGTACTCTTCCCGACACTAAGACCAAAAACAAACGATGAGCAATCAAATTGTTGTTAGATTTCCTCCGAGCCCAACCGGACCGTTCCATGTTGGCAATGCCCGAACTTTGCTTTTTAACTATCTTTTTGCCAAACAAAACAACGGCAAAATAGTTTTTAGATTGGAAGACACCGACAAAGAAAGATCCAGGGAAGAATACGCTCAAGACATCATAGAAAATTTAAAGTGGCTCAAAATAGAACCGGATTTTTCCAACACCTTCAGACAATCGGAGCGCGCAGAAATATACAAGAAATATTTACAAAAACTATTGGACGATGGAGCGGCCTATGTATCTAAAGAAGAAAACGTTGAGGAGGGGCAACGAACGGAGG
>JAHFLR010000051.1 GCA_023244795.1 bacterium | reverse complement strand
GGAACTTGTTAAATTATCGAACACAAAAATATTGTGCACAAAATAGGCGGCCAACATGGCAACTAAAATAACCGATTCCGCCACAGACAGCCCTATTTTTCTTCTTTTAAACAACAAGTAAAAAACGGCGGAGCCAAATAAACCCAAATAAGTAACCAGGCCAACAATCCCGCCCGTGGTTAAGCGGTCAAAAAAGACATTATGCGCTCTATCAAACCATGGCTCCTGCTTCCATAAAATCGGCTGGAAATATTTATTAAATATTAAGTTAAAGTTTTCCGGACCCCAGCCCAAAATTGGACGCTCCTTAAACCCCTCATACGCCATGCGCCATATTACCAAGCGCGATTGTGTTGTTATCTCGCTCGCGGAGATACTGCTAAAGCGAGCCAAAACTGGGCTACTGGTAACAAAGGTAGAGTTTCTTATCGCCCAAAACCCGGCCACCAAAATCAAGACGCCCACTATCGCCCCCGCCGAATATTTTTTTACTTTCTTATTATCGGAAAGAAAAATCAACAAAAGGGCGGCCAAAAAAACTCCGCCAATGACGCCCAAAATCGTGCCTCTGGTGGCGGTATAATATAAAATAAAAGTTTCCAACACCGCAACCGGCAGATAAGCCCACTTAGCAATGTTCTGCTCTCTCAAAAATAGAAAGGCCGCCAAAAATATGTGGAAAGCGGCATAGATAGCCAGGTAGGCGGAATTGCCAAGCGTGGCGTCTAACCTTACCCCTTGGTGAGTTTGGAGCGCCCCGCTTATTTGGAATAATCCATAAAAAGAAACGAGCACGCTGGCGCCAAGCTCAACGTTTAAAAAGATCTTCCATATTTTCTCTGTTTTTAAAATACTGGAGAGAACCAAAAAGTAAGCAAAAAGATGCAAAAAAGTTATGAGCCCCTCCATCCTCTCGTAATTAGACCAAAAGCTTCGGTACGGATTAGCACCAAAAATAGTGGAAAGAGTCGTGGCAAAAATAAAAGCGGCGCCAAAATATAATATAGCCGACTTGCCCGGTCGGTATTTTTTGTTGCAAATAGCAAGCGCCGCCCAGCAACCAAAAATTATTTCCACAATTATTCTAAATGCAAAATTCTTACCCGTTATAAAAGGGAAAAATAATGAGCCCGGCACCCACAAAACAATAAACGGCACAATAAAAATGCCGCCGATGGCAATCCATTTAATGTATTTTAGAAAAGTTTCCATTACCCCATAATCTACCATAATCGAGTTTGTTGTGCTAGCATAAAGTAAATTATGATACGCGCCAAGCAATTGAGGAAATTGGCCCTAGTTGCCGGAGACTTAATCATTCTATATTTAAGCCTTTTTTTGACTCTTGTTATCAGATACCAGGCTATCCCAGACAACAAAACCTGGTCCATCCATAAATGGCCGTTTTTAATCGTTTATCTTACCTGGATACTTTTACTGTTTATTTTTGATCTGTACGATATCAACAAGTTTATTTCCTCTCGCTCGCTAGAATCGCAACTAATCAGAACCATGATTTCCGCCGGCGCTGTTTCGGTTTTTGTTTTTTATGTTTTGCCGTTCTTCTCAATTGCCCCCAAAACCAATCTGATTTTAAATATCATCATCGCCACTCTTTTGCTCTGGGCATGGAGAAAAGCGTTTTTTTATTTGGCCAGCGGCGGTAGTAAAATATCGGTCCTGTTTTTGGGAGATGGCAAGGAGGTGGAGGAAATCGTCGGCTACTTAAACCACCGCCCCCAACTCGGCTATCAAACTGTTGGGGTGATGGAAAGAGAAAATATTAAAAGTCATCTGCAAAGTGAACTAAAAAATAGCAGCGTAGAAATCTTAATTGTCTCCGAGGAAATCCGCAAAGAAAAGGAGCTGGTGGCGCTACTTTACAAAACGCTCCCCAAAGGCCTCACCGTAATAAACCTAGACAAATTTTACGAAGCGGTCACCGGTAAAATTCCGGTTTATCAGATAAGCGAAAGTTGGTTTTTAGAAAACTTAATAGAACTCAATAAAAGATCCTTTGAGAAAATTAAGGAATCCGTTGACACAATTTTAGGGATTTTTCTTTTGCCTTTCCTTTTTGTTCTTTATCCTCTAATTGGCTCGGCAATCAAGTTAAATAGCCGCGGCCCGGTTTTATATAGGCAGAAAAGAGTCGGCAAAAATGGAAAAGTGTTTGAACTCATAAAATTTAGATCCATGGTAAAAAACGCCGAACAAAATGGCGCCCAATGGGCCCAGAGCGGCGACACCAGAGTCACCCTGGTGGGCAATATTTTAAGGAAGACTAGGTTAGACGAATTGCCTCAAGTTTGGAACGTAGTAAAGGGGAACCTTTCTTTTGTGGGCCCGCGACCAGAGCGACCAGAGTTTGTGGAAGAACTGGATAAACAAATCCCCTTTTACTCTGCGCGCCTTTTGGTTAAGCCCGGCCTCTCCGGATGGGCGCAAGTGAACTTCCCCTACGGCGCTTCGGTAGAAGACGCTACGGAAAAATTGCAGTACGATTTATATTACATCAAAAATCGCGGCCTGCTCTTAGACTTTGTGATAATGCTAAAAACCGTGGCAATCATCTTGCGCCACGAAGGCCGCTAGTTATTTTTTATTTTATTTGGCTTCCTCTATTTTTATAATTTGCACCGGGCAAGCGTCGGCGGCCTCTTGGCTACAACCCACATCTTCGGTCTCTAACTCATAGTGGCCATTCTCCTTTTTAATGCCACCGGTGGGCATGGCCTTACCATCCTGCGCCCATTGCCAATGCGCCGGGCAAAGCGCCAAACATGTGCCACAACTGATACAATTTTCGTGGTCTTGTATAATTTTAAACATAGTTTATAAAGTTAAAAGTTATAATGTTTATAAAGTTATACTAACATAACTGGACGTAAAGTTAAGAGGGTAATGTTTATAAAGTAAGATTAAATGATAGAATAAAGAGATAATGAAGATTGATAGATTTGAAGACATCACGTCTTGGCAAAAAGCAAAGGAGCTAACCATCATCGTGTATAAAATATTCAGGGAAAGCACAGATTACGGTTTTAGAGACCAAATGCAGCGGGCGTCAGTCTCTATTATGAACAATATCGCCGAGGGGTTTGAAAGGCAAAGCAACGTTGAGTTTAGGAGGTTTTTGTTCATAGCCAAAGGTTCGTGCGGAGAAGTGCGGTCTATGATTGATTTGGCCTCAGAATTGGGCTATGTTTCCAAAGAGGAGCACCTCAAGATTCACGGCCTAACAATAGAAATCGCTAAACTTTTATCTGGCTTAATTAAGACTTTATAAACTTTTTACATTAAGAACTTTTTACTTATCCATGAAAAAACAAATAGAGAAGCTAAAAACAAAAACCCACAACTTTCTCCGCTGGAGCGAAAAATACACCAAAACTGATATGGTGTATCTGGCTCACGGCGGTTTTTGGCTAACCCTGGGGCAAATCGTTTCTTCCCTTTCCGCATTTTTACTATCATTAACCTTTGCCAATCTCCTACCCAAGGAGGTTTTTGGAACTTATAAATATGTCTTGTCTGTTGTGGCCATTCTTGCCCTGCCAACGCTACATGGGATGGGCACGGCGGTCACAAGAACAGTTTCTAGGGGCAATGAAGGTTCGTTTATTCCAGCATTAAAAACAAGAATCAGGTGGGGGTTAATAGGAGGACTCGGAAGCATACTTCTGGCTGGGTATTATTTTTTACAAAGCGACACGACTTTGGTAATTTCATTTTTAATCGCAGCCGTCTTTTTGCCCATCATGGACCCGTTTAGTATGTATGACTCAATCTTGCAAGGAAAAAAACTTTTTGGCGTTTCTAGTAGATATGGAATTGCTAACCAAATAGTCTCTCTTGCGTCAATGACTGGGGTATTATTTCTAACAAAAAATGTTTTTATAATACTGGCCACATATTTTATTAATTGGACATTAGTACGTTTTATATTTTTAAAAATTACGCTAAAAAAATTCCCAATCAACCATATTCAGGAGGAGAGCACAATCTCTTATGGCAAACACTTAAGCATTATTGGGGTCTTTACGACCACTGCTGCATACCTTGACCGTCTTTTAGTTTTTCATTTTGTGGGCGCCGTTGAATTGGCTATATATTCTATGGCCATTGCCTTTCCAGAACATATAAGAAATTTTTTGAAGTTTATCCAGCCGTTAGCACTACCTAAATTCGCCAATCAAACTAAAGATGAAATAAGAAAAAATATTTTTCAAAAAATGTGGAAACTGGCTATTTTAATAATATTTTTAATAGCAATGTACGTAATGGCCGCCCCGACTATATTTAAATTACTGATGCCTCAATATCTAGAATCGGTATTTTATTCTCAAATTTTTTCTATTTCCTTAATTTATTTTGTCATTGCTCTTCCGCTATCAGCCCTCCAAGCGCAAATGGAACAGAAGAAACTTTATCAGTTTAATATTGTTACTTCGATGTTTCAAATTTCCGTCCTGATATTATTCGCATACTTATTCGGCCTGATGGGCATTGTTATCGCTAGAGTAATATCAAGATTGTTTCAGGTGGCATTTATTACCTATGTAATGAAAAAAGAATAGCCCGCCCAACCAAAAAATTGGCAGAAATACAAACTATCCTTGGGGAGATTTAGCGCAAAACAACAAGATGAAAGAAAACAGGCCCGGCATCAATCTTATAAATTTTTTATATTTTCCGAGACCGACAATTTCCACCTCTTTGAAATGCTCGGCCATCAGCATCGCCAATTCTTTATAATTGAAATGATTGATGTGGGTCGGATCAGCCAAGGGTGTAAATTTTTTCTTTCCGGCAAGATACCTAATCCTGTTCTTAATGCTAAAGGCATTCGGTATCGAGCCGACGAAAATGCCGTTAGGAAGGAGACGCTTCGCCACCTTTGCCACCACTGCTTCCGGGTAATATAGATGCTCCAAGATCTCTCCGGCAACGATGACGTCGAATTTTTCTCCCCCCAATTCCGACCAGTCGCCATTTAGATCCATTAGCACGGTCCTTAAGCCTAATTCCCCAGCTCGGCTCAAAGATTTTTCGTCGATATCGGCGCCCCACA
>JAHFLR010000050.1:2284-5085 GCA_023244795.1 bacterium | reverse complement strand
CTTGGTGAGGGCGAGGTGATTTGTCCCTTCGTCAGCTCTTGGGTTGGCGCGGCCGTATGACGATAAAGCCGTGCCTCTCCAAATACTCGGGCAGATGCTTCTTCAGCCATGCGGGCTGCTGAAGCCGTCCATTCGGTCCGTCGTAGCCAAGCAAGGCGACCCAAACCGCGATGTACGAGAAGAAGGCCACGATGTCCTTCCAGTTGCCATATTGAATCACCACCGGCAGCGAGAGGAAGATTAAGACGAAAAGGAGTGGCGCAACGAAGATGTTGTGGTAAAAATCCATCTTCGTCTGACCGGGCTTATTCGTCAATCCAACATAAGCCGAAGAGAAAGTGGCGCCCAATAAGAGGGCTAGCATATGCCAGTACTCCATCCCCAAGCCAACCTCGAACGGTCGCCCCTGAAGGATACCCGCGGCCCTGATGCCTGCGAAAATGAGAGCAGTATCTCCCAATTCGCTCGCCATGGAGATGTTGTACGAGAGCCCTTCGTAGCGCCATCGCCCGAAGTGAAGGATCCCCACGCACAAGAACCAGAGAGAGAACCCCAGCACGTCTACGGGCACTGCGTTCAACAGCCAGTAAATAAAGTTGTTTACGTTCATGGCCGCTTCCTTTGGTTGGTGGTTTAAAGGACAGAATACCAGTTACAATCTGCCAACATAGTGCACCTTTTCGGGGTGGTTGTCAATATACGAGATATCTGTTATAATTACAATCATAGTCTACAACAAAAATGGCCGAAAAATATAAAAATTGTTTTACCAGTAAAAAATTCCTGCTAGCTATCGGGGTGGCCGTTTTACTTTTTGCCGCTAGCCTTGTGGTTAATTTTTACGCTGGTACTTACGCAACTGATGTGCAGAGCGGCTCTGTAACGGATATTGTTTTGAGCAACACCAGAGCTTACGACCTAGAGAGTATTTTTGTTTATGGGCCGGTCTTTCTGTGGGTATTTGTGAGCTTCTTGGGTTTTAGTGATCCCCAAAAAATCCCCTTTATTATTAAATCTATTGCCCTCTTCGTAATCATCAGATCAATTTTTGTGAGCCTAACTCACCTCGGGCCGTTCCCCACCTCTATTGCCATAGATTATACGTCCAGCGTTGTTAAAAAATTTACTTTTGGCGGAGATTTGTTTTTTTCCGCTCATACCGGCTTACCATTTTTAATGGCTCTCATCTTTGGAGAAAATTTATTCCTTTTTGTTGTTTTTACAATAGTGGCTATATTTTTTGGGGCCGTGGTCCTCTTGGCCCATCTGCACTACTCCATAGATGTTTTGGCCGCTTTCTTTATTACTTATGCCATCTTCCAAATAGCTAAAAAAATCTTCTCAAAAGATTGGAAGATTTTTAAAGGAGAGCTGAGCCACTTAAATTAAACCTACTTTTTTCTTAACCTCGCTCATTGTTTGGTTGGCCACTTTTTGAGCGGCCTCCCTGCCTTGAGTTAGAACGTCTAGAACATACTTCTCGTCTTTATCTAGTTCCGCCTTTTTCTCCCTGATGGGTTTTAAAAAGTTGTTCATATTCTCAAACAATATGTCCTTGGACTCTTTGTAAGAGATTTTGCCCTCCTTGTATCTGTTAGAAATTTCTTTTACTTGGTCTATACTAAATAATTTGTGCAAGGCAAACACATTGCACTCCTCCGGCTCTTTGGGCTCGTCGGGCTTGCGAGAGTCGGTTACTATGCTCATTATTTTTTTTCTTAACACCTCCTCACTATCAAATAATCCGATGGTGTTGTTGTAGCTTTTACTCATCTTGCGACCGTCTGTACCCTTTACGGTGGCAACTGTTTTTACAATTACTCCCTCCGGCAACTTAAACGTATCGCTAAAAGTATTGTTAAAAGTTTTGGCAATCTCGCGGGCCATCTCTATGTGTTGTTGTTGATCTTGCCCAACTGGCACCACATCTGATTTGTACATCAAAATATCCGCCGCCATTAAAACGGGATAATCAAACAAGCCCATATTTACCGGCTTACCCTTGGCCTCGGCGTCTTTGTATGCGTGAGCCAATTTTAGGGTGGAAATAGAGGTGAGGCAGTTAAAAATCCAACACAATTCGGTTACTCCCTCAATTTCCGATTGTCTAAAAAGGTGCACCTTTTGTGGATCTAACCCTACTGCCAAATAAGCTTTGGCAATTTCCATAGTATTTTTTTTCAGTTCGGCGGCATCCAAAACGGTCGTCATGGCGTGGTAATCAGCAATAAAAACAAAGTTCTCGTAGTTGTCTTGCATCTCCACAAACTGCCTCATGGCGCCAAAATAGTTACCAATATGGATGTCTCCCGTGGGCTTTATGCCGGAAAGTAGTCTCTTTTTCATGCTTTAAATACTAGCAAATATTTACTCTAAATCCAAATACTTACGGTTTTTGAGTTTTTCTGGCAGGTAATCTTGGGCGGCCTCTTCTTTGCTTTTAAATTTTGGAGTGTATTTGTAACCTTTGCCATAACCTAAGCCCTTCATTAATTTTGTTTCGGCGTTCCTCAGGTGAAGTGGCACCGGTTCGTTGGGCATCTCTCTAATATCTCTTTGCACGGCCATATAACCCTCGTAGAGTTTATTGCTCTTTTTGGAGAGCGCCATATAAGCTACCGCCTGAGCCAAATTGACCGAGCACTCAGGCATACCTATAAAGTGGCAAGCCTGGTAAGCGGCCACGGCCTGTGTAAGCGCATGCGAGTTGGCCATGCCGATATCCTCCGAGGCAAACCTTACCAATCGCCGCGCCACGTAAAGCGGATCCTCGCCGGCCTCTAGCATTCTGCCCAACCAAT
>JAHFLR010000050.1:0-2274 GCA_023244795.1 bacterium | reverse complement strand
CTCGCCCGCTTTATCATATAGTAAATGAGTTTTTTGCAGGGCGTCTTTAATCACCTCTTCGTCTATTTTGACTGCGCCCCTTGAGTTTTTACCGGCGCTAGCAACACTGACCGCCACCTCCAGCGCGTTTAAAGCCACGCGGGCGTCACCGTTACTCATTTCGCTTAAAAATTTTATCGTGTTTTCGCTTATATTTATTTTTTGATCTCCGAGCCCTCTCCCCTTATCAACTAAAGCATTTTTTAAAATAACCTCTATCTCTTTCGGCTCAAGTAGATTTAAAACAAAAACGCGGCATCTCGAGAGCAGGGCCGAGTTAACCTCAAAGCTCGGGTTCTCCGTGGTGGCGCCGATTAAAATTACGGTGCCATTTTCCACAGGTGGTAAAAGCAAATCCTGTTGAGATTTATTAAATCGATGAATCTCATCTATAAACAAAATTGTTTTTTTGCCCAACCGTTTGGAGATTTGAGCTTTCTCCATCGCCTCTCTTATCTCTTTTACCCCGCCAGAAGTGGCGCTTATTTGTAGAAAATCAGAATTAGTAGTTTTAGCAACAACAGAGGCCAGCGTAGTTTTGCCGCAGCCCGGCGGCCCCCAAAAAATAACAGAGGGCAAAACATCTCCCTCTATGGCCTGGCGGAGCAGTTTGCCCTTGCCCACTATGTGTTCTTGGCCAATAAACTCATCTAAGCTCAACGGCCGCATCCGGGCCGAGAGGGGCACGCTTTTTTTATCTTCAAACAGACTCATACGCCCATTTTATCCCGTTAGAAATTTAATGCAACGAGAACTTTTATTTTTGAGATGTCGGGTCAAAACTGGAACCGTTTTCTTCCTCTAAAAATTTTATTGGCGGCGGATTGGTTTCGTTAACAATTTTTTCTACCGGTAAGCGAACAAAAAAGGTGCTGCCCTTGCCATCGCCAACGCTCTCCGCCCAAACAGATCCGCCGTGGGCGCGCACAATCTCTTTGCCCACAAATAATCCCAGCCCCGAGCCGTCTGTATGCAACTTAGAGACTCCCTGCGCGCGGCTAAATTTTTGGAAGAGCTTGTCTATCGTTTCGGCGCTCATGCCGATGCCGGAATCCTCTATTTTTACCAAAACCGTTCTTCCTCCCATATCTTTTTGCAATGAGACCCTAACAAAGCCCTGCGGAGTGTATTTAATGGCATTATCTATAAGATTGGTTAAAACCTGACGGACTTTATTTTGGTCGGCTGTAATATTAAAATCATCGCTCTCTTTAAAATCAATGGTAAAATCCAACTTTTTACCTTTGCCGCGAGTGGCTTCTGTCTTTTCTAGAGCGTTTTTAAATTCATCGGCAATAGACCTTAACATCTCCTTTAAATCGAATTTAACAAAATCATACTGCATTTTACCCGACTCTATTTTGGAGACATCTAAAAAGTCGCCCACGATAAGCACTAACCGGCGGCTAGACTCAAATATCTTTTCTACCGGGTCCTTAAGTTTTTCTGTTGTTTTGCCATAAGTGCCCTCCAAAACCATTGAGGAGTAGCCCTTGATGGCGGTGAGCGGCCCGCGCAATTGATGCGAAGCAATGGATATAAAATTAGACTTAGCCTCGTCTAATTGCTTGAGCCTAACATTAGCTACGCCCAGCTCCTTAGCCAACCCGGCCGTTACTTCTTTATCTTTAACCTCTTTTTGGACAGAACGAACCAAAAGGACGCCGATAATCAAAGAAACCAAAAACATTCCGACATTGACCGCCTGATCTTTAATATCTACAGAGATAAACGCTCTGAGCAAAGTAAAAATCCACAGCAAAAATATTAAGAACTCTGTTGCAATAACTTTGATGTTGAACAAGTGGTGCTTAAGTATTGCTATTGTTATGGCGGAAACCATTATGATGCTCACAACCTGACCCAGCCAATTTAAATAGAAGATGCCCATCATTGGCAACAACAAATTAGACACTAAACTTATCATCGTAGAAGTAAGGGTTCCTATCAAGATAAACTTTATTTGCGTTTTTTCCGAACCGGATAATCTAATATATTTTCTAAACAAAATAACATAGCTTGCCAGAAAATAAGTAGCTATATACAACGCATAGAATACGTGAAGCAAGTTATTAAAAACAATGATTTTTTCTTGATGAGGCACAGTAACGATGTTTCTAATAAGCACATCGGGCCAAATGGAGATAAACGCGACTACCAAAAATGGAGCCAGCAACAATGCCTCCTTTTTACCGATAGTTCGTTTCATGTTTTCCGGAAAAGACAATGAAAAAA
>JAHFLR010000049.1 GCA_023244795.1 bacterium | reverse complement strand
GAGCGCTACCCCACTGGTGGTTGCTGTGCCGCCCGCCTGCTCGCCAGGCTGTGTTTTTGAGGCCCCACCACCCCCGCCCGCTTGCCCGGCCGGGAAGCTCCCCCCCGGAGTTTCGCCTATCGGGACGCTTGTTGTCTTTCTAAAAAATAGATACCAGCCAAGAACTAAAAGCAGAATAATTGCTGTGACAACCGAGACTGCCAAGATGATTTTTTTTCTATCCATAGTTTATTTTTGGGCCGGGGCGCTAATATTAAAATTAAACAAATCCGAGCCCGGTATTAACCGCGGGTTTACTTTGTATAGAATAGTGTAAGTTAAGAGCGCCAAAATTAAGCCGTAGACGGCTTGCATAATATCTTCTTTGGCGTCACCTCTGGCTGAGGCGCTATCGCCGGCCATCATTATTTTTATTCCGCCCAGCACCACTTTTAAAACAGCCAAAGCCACGATGACTATCATAAAAGTGCTAAGGAAAATTCTAATATAGTCGCTGGCGCCAAGTGTCCCCGTTGTGCCATGGCTGATGTCTAGCGGCTCCAGGGGTTGGTATTTTAGAGGAGCGGCCAAAGCGATACTAAAAAAAACAGAGAGCCCCAACGCCGCAAAGATTGAAAAAGTTAAAAATTTCTTCATTTTAATCATTAAAATCTATTAAAAAATCTTCTCCTGATGTTTCTAAATAGTCTCTGGGGTTTTGCGCTGCCACCGAAAGGGAGGAAACGCCCTTTTGCCCAGCCTCTCGGGTAAATACTTTGTTGTTTAGTTTAGCGCTGTCGCCAATCGGTTGGCCGTTGGTTTGCCAGGCATAAACAATCTTGCCAAAATCTTTTAGAGCAAAAAAGAAAGGCTCAACTTTTATGCCGAGTTCCTGCCCGGCCATTTTTATTGTTTTGGTAATTGGATTGTTATATTCGGTTCCTTGGGTTGGATGATTTTCGTAAAGAATGGTTTCCACGCTGTCGGATACCAAAGTTACCGCGCCGCTGCTAATAATCGATTTGTCTTTTGTTGAAACCTCTACCTCAACTCTTGCCTCGTAGCCAAGCTGTGGCATTTGCACCAAAAAAGAGTTTTTGCCATAACCCGAGCTAGAGGGGAAATTTTGATAGTTAAGCTTCCAAGCATAAACGAGGTCAGACGCGGGAATGGTTTTTTGATTGACTGTTTTAAAATCCGGCATAGCCACCACCAATACATTGGAGGTGGAGCTTAAAAGTGGCTTGCCTTTGTACCATGGCGGAACATAGGTTTGAGCCTCCCACAGCATGTCTATGGAGGCCGGCGCTAAAATCTTTTCTACATGATATGTTTGGCCGGAGGGCGTAGTGGCGGAGACCTCCATTTTGGTTTGTTGCCCGGCGTGGCCCACAGCGACCGTTGCTGTTTTTGCCCCCGTTCCTTGTGCTATCACCTTGCCGTTGGCTCTCCACACGATAAAGCTTCCATTGATATCAAAGCTGTAACTGATTGCCGTTAGATTTACGGAGCTGTCGGGCTTAATGTTTTTATCCATGTCTATAAAAAAAGAGGTGGCTTGGTCTAGGGCCGTCTGCGACCGGGCGTTAGAGCTGCCGATGATTGCCTCCGCGCTGCTACCGACATCTAGCGCCAGGCAATTTTGAGAGTAAAAAAACACAGCGGACAACATTAAAATCGTCACTAAAATCTTTTCTGATACTTTTTTACTGAAAAAGTCCATAAGGCTCCTTTCTTTTATTATACCCTCAAACGGGGGATTCTTAAAGATTTTAGGTCTCATTTTCCACGTCTGCGTCTATCTTCGTTAATTCTTCAAATGTTTTTAGATGCAAATCAACCATATTTCCTCGGGCTTCTTCGGCTTGCTTTCTAACATTGCGCCACGCCCAGAGAACCATTATGGTAGATAGGGGCAAAAAATCAATTAGGGGAATATTGTCTCCTATAACAAACAATATCGCCCTAGCCTTCCACTTTAAAAACCATCCCTTCCCCCATAAAAAGTACATCAAAATAGCAGATACTAGTATTCCCGGAATCTGCCCTAAAAATGGGTAGAACTCAATCAAAGTTAGTGTTAACCCCGCGTCCAAGATGTCTTTTAAAATAGCGATGCCGAGGGCGATAACAAAGGCAGAAGTCTCTTCCCCGGTTTCTATTTTTTTGTTTAATTTATCGGCTATGGATTTAGCCAAATCTAAAACTGCTTTTTTTCTCTTTACCGCTAACGGGGTGAGCTCCTCTTCCATTTTATTGGTTAGTGTTATTCAGTTCCTCTTTTTCTTTTTGGATTGACAGTAATTGAGATGGATCCGAGGTAATAATCTGGTCTTCGGTATAGGAAGGAATAATTTTAATAGCCACGTGTTTGGTGCCCACAAAAAAGATACCCTCCCCCACGTTGGACTCTAATAGCAAAAACTTTTCTTCTTCGGTTAGGTTAAAGGTTTTTTGCACCAAATCCATAGAGGTCGGAGATTGCTTAAGCAAAAGCTGGATGGAGGAGTTAGAGAGAATAGGCGCGCCATACTCCGATTGCAAAAAGTCGGCCACATCTTGGGTAATGGTGTTAAGGCCCAAATAATATTTTCGGCATCTCTTGGCCATGCCGGCCAAAAAGGCGGCGGTGTCGGGGTTCTTCATCATAATCCAGGCCTCGTCTACTACTAGCATTCTTTTTTTAAGATTTTTTCTGATAGCGTTCCAAACATAATGCATAACCACGTACATGGCAATCGGTCGCAGTTCCTCCTCCATGTCTCTAATGGAGAAGACAATAAACTTTCGATTGAGGTCAACATTGGTTGGTTGGTTTAAAAATCCCGACCAGGTGCCCTTGGTGTATTTTTCTAAGCGCTGGATTATCGATTCGGCCCCCTCCATGCCGGAGAGAATCATTCCAAAATCGGTTAGGGTGGGAGGCACAGCGTTGGAAAAATCGGAATCGGCATTGATGTCTCTGGCGGCGTAAGTCTCGGTTATGGCCCTATCTACAATGGTGTCTTCTGCCGGAGTTAATCCTCCTAGCATTATTCTAAAAAGGCCGACGAGGTTAATAGTGTTGGACCTTAAAACATCGGCCGCCGACTCCCCCTCCGTTGGGATAGGCAAATCAAACGGGTTGATGTGGTGCTTGGAGGAAATAGAAACATTAAAATATCTGCCATCGAGCGCGTTGGCCAATCTCTCGTATTCTCTTTCCGGGTCAATAACGATTACATCGGTGTCAAACATCAGGGTTCTAATAATCTCCAATTTAGTGGTGTAAGATTTTCCGGCGCCAGCTTTGGCAAAAGTCACCGAGTTGTAATTTTCTAGTGAAAAGCGGTCAAAAAGAACCAAGCTGTTGTTGTGTCTATTAATACCAAAGAGGATGCCTTTGTCGGAAGAGAGATCGGAGGAGACAAATGGAAAAACGCTGGAGAGCGGAGACGAGTTTAACCGGCTTGTCATGTTTAGCCGATCGGTGGCGGTGGGGATGGTTGTCTCAAACCCCTCGGCCTGCTGAAAGATGGCCGGCTTAACCAAAATAAGTTTGGAGTCTAGCATGGTTCTGATTTCCGTTTCGTTGCTGTTTACCTCCTGTTCGGTTTCCCCGTAGATAGTAATATAGATGCCGACGGTAAAAATCTTTTCTTGCGCTTGCTGCAGGTTATTCCGCAGGTTCTCAATATCCTCGTAGGCGGTATCGAGTACCGGATCGCGGACCAAGCCCTTCTCCTCACGGGTGCTTATTTGCGATTGCACTTCGGCCAGTTTTTTTTGGAGTTGCCTTAAAACCGTGCCGGTGTCTAGCGGGTTAATAAAAATAGAAATATCAAAAATTTTGTCTAGATTAATTATAGGAGCAAACCAGTTGTAAGAGAGAAACCTCGGATAAGAGATTATAAAAAGAGTCCGGGCAAACTTGCCACCCACTTTTATAAAGTTGGAGTTGACCTCAATAGCCGAAGGGGCGATAACGTCTCGCAATTTTAAAACGCCGGCAGCATAAATCTCCTCGGGGATAACCGGCAGTATCTCTAAGTCTTTTATTTCGTCTGCTTTTTTGCCAAAAAAATTAAATGCCATTTTAAGATGTAAATGAAGTTAAAACTCCCTTATCAACACTGCCCGGGTTAAATAATTTATAAAACATTTCTATTGCCTCTTCTGTGCCAAGCGTCACTGTTTTTATGCCGGCGCTCGAGAGTCCCGCTTGTACCACCGCTACTCGTTGCTCCAGTTGCAGTTTGTTTTTGGCAAAGTTGTCGCTCTCCTCCATCGCGGCGGTTATTTTGGATCCGCCCCCGAACAAAGAGGATATTTTTCCAAACGGAGAGCTGCTGCCCCCAATATTAATTGTTGCCGGTCGATAAGGAACCACCACATAGAAAAATTTGGAAACAATGTTGGTGCTGGCCACCAAGCTCTTAACAAACTCAATATACTCTTTTGTTTGGATGGCGAGTAATTCGTTAGTTTGATTTTTAAGGGTTTGACGCAAAGATTCCAGGTAGGGCTCAATCTCCAGCTTGCGGGACTCTACAAAAAACTGTATAGAGAAATCGAGTGAGTTTAAAAAGTTTCTGTATTGAATCAAAACTGCCTCCTGCTCTTCTGTTGATTTTAGCGCAAAGTTAGTGGAGGAGGCCATCAAAATATATAAAATTCCGCCGTCTTTTAAAACAACGATGCCATCCCGAATCTCTTTGATGGGCACAAAATCTTGTGTTGATTTTCTTACCGACGCGCTTGTTGCCATTTTATTTTATTTTTTCTTTAATATCCAAACTCCAGGCCAGCTCTTTTATTCTGTTTCTGGTTAGTTCCGGCGCCATAATGGTTGGCTCTTTTGTTATTATCGTCGCCTTTTTCTCCGGCTCCGGTTGGTGCCAAATATATATTTTGCTGCCCAAGTTAAAACCGATGGCGTTTTCTAAATATTTAACGAAGGGTTGCTCGTTGACCTTATAAAAGGCCAAGGCCAGGGCCAATCCGCCCACCGGGATGGCAAAGAGCACAGTTAAGTAGATGGGCAAAAAAAACATAAAGCAAAAAAATAGCTCCCGCTCCCCCCGCTAGGTATAGGAACTGTTTTAAGGTAAACGGGCCAAAAATTTTATCTTCTACCTC
>JAHFLR010000048.1 GCA_023244795.1 bacterium | reverse complement strand
CAGTGTCGGCGCGGTTATAGAGTTCTATCCACTCATCATTAGGCGCGCTTGAGCTTGTGCCGGCCCACGCCACCTCGTTTATAACAACCGGCATAGAGTTGGTTGTGGCGGTAATATTTTGTGGAGCCGACCAGTTGCCTGCTTTATCTTTGGCGCGGACAGAAAAATTATTTGCAGAATTATTTTCCGTAAAAATTATAGTAGAGGTGGAAGTGGTAGAAAGAGTTTGCCCAAGATTGTCGGTAAACTCAAAAATATCCAGGTCGCTGCTTGGCGAACTCCAAACAACATTTAGCGTGGTTGTTGCCACAACGCACGATCCGGAGGAAAGTGAGTTGGCGCATTCTAAAATAGAGATTGCCACTTCGGGCGCGGTGGTGTCTGGCAAAATAATCGGTTTGGTGGTGGTTGCGGTTTCTGCCGGCGGAGTACTTGTTGATGTTTCATCGAGGGTTTCTGTATTTATAGTTTCTGGCGAGGTTGTTGCGGGCGCCGGGTTTGTTTCTGCGGGAGCATCAATTATTGGCGCCACCGCGCCTCCTCCGTAGCCGGCGTATGGTAATGAAACAAAAATAAAACCAGACCCATCACCTTGCGGGGGAGCGGAGGGCGGAGATATTTTTTCTGCTTCCTTGTTTTGCGGTTTCTCGGAAACAGTTATGGGCGGGGGATCCTGTTTGTGATTTATTTGAGAGGCAACATCTACCGGGATATTTGCAACGGATGATGCGAGTTCGGTATTAGAAAAATTAAAAGTAAAGATATTTTTTAAAACTGCTCCCGCCGCGCTGGCCATGTTTTTTATTTTACCTTCGGCAATTTCTGCGTATGATTTATTTGCGGAGAGTAGCGCGCCGGATTGTTTTTCTTTTTCCGCTTCGTCAAAAAAGAGTTTAACCACACCCGCGCCATTCTGCACATCGTATTGAGAAAGTAAGTGCCAGTAATCGGAGAAGATAAGATTGTCATGATCAACTATGCCGTAAGAGTCAGTTATTTTGCCATCAATGAGATTGCGCTCCCTATCTATTTTGACTAAGGCCGCCCCATAGGCATTAAAGCCAAAAATATAATAGTTGCCGTTACTTAGCTTGACGGTTTTTTCCGAAACAACTTGTGGCTCGGCATATTGCTCATCAAAGATAGTATCCTTGCTAAAAAAGTTTCCATTAGAATATTTTGCCACCATATCAAAGTAATCATCAAGCGTTGGCAAAATGACTGGTATTTTTTTACCGGCCGCTAACTCGTTAAAGGTTTGGATAGTAGAGCTGTCAAACTTTTTAGCCCATGCCTCGTATGGCGATGGGTTATGCGCGTTGTTGCGCGTGTGGTCTGGCACGGCGGCGTCCTCTATTAAATGCAAAACGTGCCCAAGCTCTAGGAGCGCCGCTTTTTTATCTGCATGGGCGTAGTTATAAACTGCCCTCTGCCAGGTAAATAAATTTTCAAATCTATCTTCCACGGCGTTGCCCTCCAGGTCAAACGGTTTGGTGTTTGGCGCCAGCGCGAGCGTCTCCCAGTCCGGCCACTTTTGCGACCAAGTTTTAGAACTGCTAAACCCCCACAATCCCCTGTTGTAAATTGGATCATAAAAGTGGTGCATCCAGCGTGGCGCAAGATCCTCCTCCACACTCCCCCTTTTAATAATTTCTTTTTCTTCGCTAGAGATTTTTAATGATGGATAATTTAAATTAAAAAAATCCACGATGTCGTCTGTCAGCGCCGGGTGAGTGGTTTGGTCGTCGTAGGCAAATGCAAAAACTGGCGCCATGATGACGCCAATTAGTGATGCTAAAATTATTGCTACAAACTTTCTATTTTCCATTTGTTGGTAAATTTGTTTAAAGATAAATCAAAGCTAAATTCAGCAACTTTATTTTCGTCAAAAGTTTCAAATTGGTAACTTCCCGCAAAAAGTTCTTTCCCGTTTTTAAGCGATCTCTCCACGTCAGATATCAGTAATTTCAGAGTATCTTTTTGTCTCCCCGTGGCAAGCTGTTGCGTCATTTCCTCCTGCTTCTCCACCACAAAATATTTTGCCGCCAAGTCGGTGTCCCCCGCTTTTAGCGCGGCAATAAACATTTGCATCGTTTGCTCTGGTGTGTCGCCGCCGTAAGTATCGTTTTTGTTTTTTTCTTGTAGGTCGGAAAAATATTTTACCGTTTGCGCTTGCTGTTTCTCCTGAGCGGTTTGGGTAAAGCTATCTAAAACCGGCAGGTTGATTTTACCTAATCCGTTTAGAAAAAATAAAACCGTTGTGCCGGTAAAAATAATTATCACAAAAGCGGCGACGGTTTTGATTGCCCGCCCCCCGTTTTTTACTTCGCCTCCCATCCCCCCGTTATTTTTTGTTTCCATGTTGCATTAATGATATCAAATCATCTTTTTCTTTTCCATTAAAACGGTGTTATAATAATTGTGCGACATTGTGGTTACATCATCATTATGAAACTCGACGAATTACACAAACAATTTTTAGAATATTTAGAAATAGAAAAAGGCAAAAGCCTAAAGACAGTAGAAAATTACGACCGCTACTTAAAAAAGTTTTTAGAATTTACCAAAATCAATTCCCCCACTCAAATCACCGACGAGGCCGTGCGTCAGTTTCGTCTCCATCTCAATCGCGCTGATTTAAAAAAGAAAACTCAAAACTATTACCTAATAGCCCTGCGGATGTTTTTAAAATATTTGGCCAAACGAGGCATAGAGTCTCTCTCGGCCGAACGCATAGAACTAGCCAAGGTGGCCCAGCGAGAGCTAGACCTTATAACTCCGGAAGAGCTGGAAAGGTTGCTCCACTCCCCTACCGATAAGGACATAAAATCCTTGCGAGACACGGCCATTTTAGAGTTGTTGTTTTCTACCGGCCTGCGCGTTTCCGAGCTGTGCTCTTTAAATAGAGACCACTTTTTAGACGCCAAGGCGGGGGAAATTTCCGTCCGAGGTAAGGGCGATAAGATTAGAGTGGTTTTTGTTTCTGATCAGGCCAAACAGACAGTAAAAAATTATTTAGATAAACGAGCCGATGTGGAGGAGGCCTTGTTTGTGCGTTTGGCCAAGGGGCGAGATGCCGAGCCTACTCGCCTTACTCCCAGGTCGATAGAAAGGGTTATTAAGTTTTATGCTATAAAGGCCGGCATCGCCAAAAAAGTTACCCCGCATGTTTTGCGGCATGTTTTTGCTACTGACCTATTGAGTAACGGAGCCGATTTGCGTTCGGTGCAGGTGATGCTCGGCCACTCCAATATCACTACCACTCAAATCTATACCCACATTACCGATAAACAGCTCCGCGAGGTGCACAAAAAATTCCACGACAAGAAAAGAGAATAGAAATAGCTCTGTGAAACATTTATAAATGTTTCACAGAGCTATTTTACATACCATCTGTCTCTAATTTTCTTTAATTCTGCTTCCTCGGCCTCGTTACGTCGCTCTTTGGCTTTTTTGCTTATCTCTAAAAGCTCATTGTCGGAAAGGTCGTTTAGCTCTTTTGCCCTTGTTTTAAGCCATTTTTCGGTATTTTTCTCCGGTTCGTCCAGCACCTCCTCAAAAAGGGCGTTTAATATAAAGCCTACTTTCGGCCCAGGCTGTATGTTTAGAAGTTTCATCAGCTCAATGCCGTCTAGTTTTATCATCGCAACGGAGAGCGGCGCGCGCATGGCCTCCTCTATCATGGATTCGTACTTCCTCAATCGATAGGGAGTTTCTTTGGGGCGTCCCATGCCCACGCGATCGCAAAATCTAACTTTCATTAGATCCCAAACATTTTCCGGTCCAACATTTCTTACTATTCTCCGTACCGCCGACAGAGTAATTTTATCCGTGTCGGAGAAAAAAAGATGGAAGCGTACAAAAGTGGTTACTAAGTCAATTGTTTTTTTGGGGAATTTTAAATTGGCCATTATTTTGGCGGTTATCCGCGCGCCGATTACATCGTGGCCGTAAAATGTCCAATCTTTTTTCTCCTCGCTCCATCTGCGAGAGGCTGGCTTGCCGACATCGTGGAATAGGGCAGAAAGCCTTATTTCTAAAGGCCATTTTTTGCCTGCGGCGTGGTCTAAGCTCCTTATATTATGATCCCAAACGGGGAAGAGGTGAGCCTGATTTTGTTCTATTTTTATTCCATCTTCCAACTCCGGCGCGATAAATTTTAGTAAATCAAAATCGTGGAGCATTTGGATGCCCTTGCTTGGTTCGTCTGACATTATAATTTTTATAAATTCGTCTCTGATTCTTTCGTGAGCGATGTGGCTCAATAGTTTAGAATTTTTTTTGATAGATTCTTGAGTTTCTCTTTCTATTTTAAAACCCAACTCGGTAGCAAATCTAACAGCGCGCATTAGGCGGAGAGCATCTTCTTTAAACCTGTCGTCAGGGTCGCCGACAGTCTTAATCCCCTTATTTTTTAAGTCTTTTTGTCCATCGAAGATGTCTATAAACTCCTCTTGTGTTACACCTGAAACATGGCAGTTGCCACCTTGCCTGCACCCAAGCGCCATGGCGTTTATTGTAAAATCTCTTCTTTCTAGATCTTCCTCAATGTTTCTGGTGAAACGAACCTCGTCCGGATGGCGCTGATCAGAATACTTTCCTTCTACTCGATAGGGTGTGACTTCTATGATTTTTAATGTTTCGTCTAAAGCTTCTTCTTCGTTGACTACGGCCACCGTTCCAAAAGTATTTTCGTAAACTGTTTTGGGGAAGAGTTTGATGATTTCTTCCGGAGTGGCGTTGGTGGTCACATCCCAGTCTTTTGGTTTCTTGTGTAACATTAGGTCTCTAACACAACCGCCAACCAGAAAAGCCTCAAAGCCGGCTTTGAGTAATGTTTCAGTTACATGTGAAACTTCTTTAGGTATAGATGTTTTCATTGCCGTTGTGGTTGTGCCCCCGCCAGGAATCGAACCCGGACTACGACGTTCGAAGCGTCGCGTGATATCCATTTCACCACAGGGGCGTTATATAAAAACTAACACATAACCAGCAAAAAGTAAAAAATAAAAGACATTGTGGCTAATCTGTTGATAACTCTGTGGATAATGTGGGTAAAGGACATCATGTCTGTTATAATGGGCACAGAATGTCCGATATAAAAGATAGAAAAACCGATAAACAAATTATTGGAGAGACGGGTGAGGGCGTGGCCTGTCGGTTTCTGATGAAACACGATTTTGTGATTAAGCAAAGGAATTACCGGAAGAAGTGGGGAG
>JAHFLR010000047.1:2379-5227 GCA_023244795.1 bacterium | reverse complement strand
AATATGAAGACCTTAGATATTTTACAAGAAACATACGCCGCCCTCTCGGCCAACAAGGCAAGATCTGGTTTGACGATTCTTGGTATTGTTATTGGTATTAGTTCGGTTATTGCTATGGTCTCTATCGGCCAAGGCGCGCAAAGCTCTATCCAGGCGAATATTCAATCTATCGGATCCAACCTTGTTTTGGTCACTCCGGGAGCGCAACGTGGGCCGGGTTTTCAGGTGAGCTCTGGGCGAGGAGCCGCTCGCACCCTCACACAAGAAGATGCCGATGCCATTACTAAAGAAATTACGCTCGCAAAAGCGGTCTCCCCAGAACTTTCCGGCAGGTATCAGGTAACTAGTAAAGGTAAAAATACCAACACTTCCGTTACGGGCGCAACCTCCGCGTATCCGGATGTGCGTAATGTACAAATTGACAGCGGCTCTTTTATTACAGACCAACACTTAAGAAGCTTGTCCAAGGTTGCCGTTTTGGGACCAACTACTCGCGACGACCTGTTTGGAGTTGGAGCAGATGCCATCGGCCAAACTATCCGCATCAAAAGTATTGAGTTTAAGGTAATCGGCATAACCAAAGTAAAAGGTGGCACCGGTTTTGGTAGTCAAGACGATATGATTTTTGTTCCACTCACCAGCGCGCAAAGATTTTTGGCCGGAGATAATTATGTAACAAATATAAGTGTGCAGGCCGTCGATGCCAATTCTATGTCAGATATTCAGCAACAAATTACAACGTTACTTTTGGATCGTCATCACATTACCGATCCCCAACTGGCAGATTTTAGCACCTTTAACCAAGCGGATATTGTTGCTACCGCCTCCAGCGTTACTCAGACTTTTACTATCCTCCTGGCCGCTATCGCCGGCATTTCGCTTATCGTGGGCGGTATTGGTATTATGAACATGATGCTAACCACAGTCACGGAGCGGACAAGAGAAATAGGTTTGCGTAAAGCTATTGGCGCCAAAAAAAACGACATCAGTCTGCAATTTTTAACAGAGGCGGTTATGCTCACTTTTTTGGGCGGGCTAGCTGGAGTAATTTTGGGGTGGCTGATATCATTTGGCATAACATACTTCGGAGTCTTGCAAACTTCTATCTCGCTTTCCTCAATTTTGCTAGCGTTTGGAGTATCGGCTGGTATCGGAATCATTTTTGGATATTACCCTGCTCGGCGGGCGGCCTCACTAAACCCGATAGAAGCGTTAAGGTACGAATAATTAATTATTAATTAATAAGTCAAAAAAATATGCAAAAAAATATTATCATCGTATTGGTAGCAGTTGTGGTTTTTGGAGGCGGCGGTTTTTATGTTGGAATGAAGTACGATCAATCTAAAACCGCCACGGCAAGCCAAAATCGTAGTGCGCAATTTGCCGGCAGAAACGGCGGAGGGCAAAGAATGGCTGGCCAAAACGGTGGTTTTAATGGCGGAGAAATACTAAGCAAAGACGACAAAAGCATTACTCTAAAATTAAGAGACGGCGGATCAAAAATAGTATTTTACTCAGCCAGTACCTCTGTATTAAAAAACGCCACCGGCACAGCGCAAGATTTAATTATCGGCGAACAGATAACTGTTGCCGGCCAAGCCAACCAGGACGGCAGCATTAATGCGGAATCAATCCAGATTAGGCCATCATTACCATCTAGCCCTGCCAAATAAAAAGAAATGGGGTCTCTCGCCATATTAATAGCTAAGTACGGGTATCTTATCCTCTTTCCTGTCGCTTTTTTTGAGGGACCGATTGTTACCATTGCCGCCGGCTTTTTTGTTTCTCTTGGTTATATTAACCTTCTCCCCGCGTACTTTATAATCGTAGTGGGAGATTTGGCTGGCGATTGCGTACACTATCTTATTGGCTACAAGGGTGGAGAAAAATTTATCGCTAAGTGGGGGAAATATTTAAAAATAGAAGCAAGCGATGTCACTCCCCTAGAAAACCAATTTAAAAAACGCGGCGGTGTTCTGTTGCTAACGGGTAAAATCTTGCACGGCATCGGCGGCGCCTTTTTGGTGGCAGCCGGTATCGTTAAAATGTCTTTCCGTAAATTTTTTATTTATAACTTGGCGGGCACCTTAATAAAATCAATGGCCTTGTTATTGGTCGGTTTTTATTTCGGCGCTGCTCTTGGCGCCATAGACTCCTTTCTAAGCAAACTGGTGGTAATATTAACCGGATCTGCTATTGTGTTATTGATAATATACCTGCTTTATTTTAGAAAAAACGGTAAAAATAAAACATGAAACAGTCGGGTTACGAACAAAAGTGGCTAGAGAGCCCAAACGGAAAGATTTGTTATTTTTTAAATAAACAAAAAAATAATAGGCCAACCTTGGTGCTTTTGCATGGCCTCTCCTCTAACCACACGACATGGGAAACGGCCATGGATTTTTTTGATAACGAGGGCATAAGTTGTTTGGTTTTGGACCTGCGGGGTCACGGCTACTCCGACAAAAGCAAGAAAAAAAATCTATACACTCTCTCTGTTTTTGCCAACGATTTAAAACAGATTTTGGATCAAGAAAAAGTTTCTAACATTATTTTAGTGGGCTATTCTTTTGGCGGACAAGTTGCTTTAGAATACGCAGACAAAAATCCGGAGTTGTTACGGGGCCTTGTTTTAATTAGCGTTAATCACGTTAATCCATTGGAGCATACGGGCCTAAAATTTCTGACCCCAATATTTTATGGATTTTTTAACATACTGGCTTATCTATTATTGTGGCAAAAAAGAAAATACTATCATTACTACCAACATGGAAAAGCGGTTGGCTATTGGGATTCTGTTGGGGATGGGTTAAGAACAATGCCAGTATCTATAAACTTTTGGATGTTG
>JAHFLR010000047.1:0-2369 GCA_023244795.1 bacterium | reverse complement strand
TTGGCAAAAGAGTTTCGTATAGATTTTACAGAATCAATTAAAAAAATTAAAATACCAACAGCTATTGTTTATGGCAAAAACGATGCCTTTATAACCGCAGCCGAGATAAGCGACATGGCCAAAGCCATACCCCAAGCGCAAGTTATCATGTCTAAAAACCCGGATCATTTTGTGGGCACCAACTCACAAAACGAAACCATACAAATAATTTTTAACTTTTTTAAGCAGCATGAGAATAGCCATCTTTAGCGATACTTTTTTGCCACAAACCAACGGCGTTGCCAATGTTGTTTACCATTCGGCTAAAAATTTAGCGGAGCGAGGCCATCAAGTTTGGGTCTTTACTGTTTCGGGCGATTACAAAAAAAATAACGATGACGAAAAAATAACAATCGTTATTCTGCCCTCTATAGGCGCTGGAGTTTATCAGGGCGAAAGGTTTACACTGCCTATTGGTTTAGCCCTAAACAGATTAAGAAAATTTAACCCCGATGTTATCCACAGCCATACTCCACTCTCCGTGGGTTGGGAGGCAATTTTAGGAGCCAAGCTTTTAAGAACCGGCCTCGTTGGCACGCATCATACTTTTTACGACCACTACCTAAAGCATCTTAAGGCCGACTACGATTGGGCTAAAAAATTATCTTGGAAATATACTCTTGCCTACTATAACTGCTGCGATTTAATTTTGAGTCCATCGCAATCATTGGCCGATGCGCTCCAGGAAAAAGGCATCAAAAAGCCCATCGAAGTTTTAAAAAATTCCATCAGGACAGATTTTTTTGTGCCGGTTAAAGATTTGGCTACTAAGACGAGGCTTAAAAAAGAATTCGGCATCAATAGTAAATCTTTGGTTTACATGGGGAGGATTAGTTACGAAAAAAGCATCGACCAGCTAATCAGGGCCTTTGCCCTCGCCTCTTCCAAAAATCCCCAAATAGAGCTAGTAATTATCGGCGACGGACCAGAACGAAAAAGCTTGGAGAGTCTAACTAAAAATTTAGGCGTAGAAGACAAAATTATTTTTACCGGCACCTTGCGAGGAGAAGAGCTGGTAAGGGGTCTGCAGGCCAACGATATTTTTATTACGGCCAGTAAAACCGAAAATATGCCCCTCTCCGTTTTGGAGGCCATGTCGGCGGGCTTACCCATTATTGCTGTTAGCGAGAAGGGGTTAAAAGAGATTGTTAACAACAAAATAAACGGATTTTTAGTCCCAGCCGATGACACAGAGGCAATGGCAAAAAAAATTATAGAGCTTATATCCGACGATAATTTATTAAAACAATTTAGCGCCGCCTCTAGAGCCACAGCGGAAGCGGAGTATTCTCCGGAGAGCATCTCTAGTAGCTTGGAAAAACATTATCAAAAAATAATTAAAAAATAGAATGAAAATTTGCCTGTATTTAGAATTTTACCATTTTTGCGGAGGTGCCTTATTTAAAAATATTGGAACGGGGCTGCTATCTTCTTATAAAAACCAAAAGGTAATACTTAAACATCTGGGTGTTGAATTTGTAGAAAAGTGGGACAACTCCTGCGATATTTTGCAAATTAATACGCCGTGGATTAAGTCTTTATGGCTGATCAAAAAAGCCAAGAGACAAAACAAAAAAGTAATTATTTGGTCTCATGTTACGGTAGAAGACTTTAGACAAGTCTTTCGTTTTAACGAACTTATTGCGCCACTGATGAAAAGATATCTAACCTATGCATATAACTTGGCCGATGTAATTTTTGCTCCCAGCGAACACACCAAAAATCTACTGATGGCTTATGGGATCTCTGCTTCTAAAATCGTTATCATGTCTAACGGCGTTGATATAAAAAAGTTTGCCCATGACGATAAAAAAAGAAACGAGCTGCGAGAAAGGTACGGTCTATCCGGTATGGTTGTTGGCGATGTGGGGTTGGTAATCCCGCGCAAAGGGATTGATACTTTCCTGTTTCTGGCCCCCAAATTCCCTCAAAATAAATTTGTTTGGTTTGGTAAAATTTATAGTTCTCTAATAGTAAAAGCATTGCCGAAGGAAATGCCGAAAAATGTTCAATTTACTGGATACGTTGACGACATCGTAGCCGCTTTTGACGCCTGCGATATCTTTTTGTTCCCAGAAAAAGAAGGTAACGAGGGCATGGTTGTTTTAGAGGCCGCCTCGTTGGGCTTACCGATGCTGGTAAGAGACATCCCCACCTACAAAGGATGGCTAGTTAACGGGCAAAATTGTCTTATGGCAAAAACAGACGAAGAGTTTGAGTCTCACCTCAAAGAGTTGATAGAAAACGCAAATTTAAGAAAACAACTTGGCGAAAACGCAAAAATTTTGGCCAAGGAACGCAGCATGGAAACTTTGGGAGAAAAAACCATC
>JAHFLR010000046.1 GCA_023244795.1 bacterium | reverse complement strand
TAAAGCCGGAAAAAATTATTCCCTTGATATTGGGGTTCTCGTAAAATTTTTCGGCCAAAAGGGAGATGGCCCCGTATGACCGGGCCGAACCCTGCATGGTTATGGTTGGGGAGTTGTCTGTATCGTTATAAAGAAAAGATCCGAATCTTACATTTTTTAAAGTATTGGTGCTGAGGAAACTAAAGAAACCAATCAAGGAGCGATGATTAGCCAAGAGGGTTTTAAGCGCCTCTATTCTGGTGGAGACATCATTAATTCCCCTGATAGTGGTGGGGTCTAAATCTTGCTTTCGTTTTTCTAACTCCTGCTCTTTGGTGGCAATACCAGTATTGAGAGTGCCCTTATAAAGAAAAACGCCACCGTAAGCGAGCAGCGAAACAAAAAAAACTATTAACGAAAGAGACAATAGAAAACTTAATCCTCTCTCCTTGCTTACCGGAGCGGTTAAACTCTTTTTGGGAATAAATGAGAGCTGTGAGCCTTCCATTAAATTAATTATTCAATATTATTATAGTACTAAACTTGCAATTTGCGAAGCGCCAACCCGATAGCTACCGCAAAACTCGGGCCTGCCTCCTTTAACGCCCCCTGCAAAAATGCGGGGTAGGCAACTCGCGAGAAAGGGTCTGATAAACTTACCTCGATATTTAATCTCTTGACCGCGAAATCAATCATGCCCTTCATCAAGGATCCGCCTCCGGTCAAAATTACCCTATTTACCACTCGCTTATTTTTGGCCTGATAGTTTATTATAACACTGTTCGCCTCCGAAAAGATATACTCAACAATTGGGGAGATGACGCTTAGCATCTCTTTGTGTTCCGGCGCATCGGAAAGGCCTATTTCCCTCTTCATCTCTTCGGCTCTGGAAAAGCTTATATTTAAAGACTTGGAAAGCGCCGAGGTGATATCTTGCGAGCCGCGCGTAACGCTATAAGAAAGTCGCATTATCCCCCTATCCACTACCGCCATCTTGGTTGTAGGAGCGCCAATATCGATAATCAGAGTGGGAGACATATCTTGACTCATGGAGGAACGGATAACGCTAAAGGTTTCTATTTCAAAAGAGCCAGGAGTGGCCACTAGACCGGAACCGGAAATTATATTCTTATATTTAGTAATCGTGTCTTTGTGGATTGCGATTAGTAGCACTTTGGTCTTTTTCTTTTTTTCTGCGATACTTTTGCCGGTAATCCCCATCAGCTCTTCTGGGGTGGCGACTTCCTCTTCCGGGATAACCCACCAATCAATCTCCACCTCGGTTAATGGAACGGGGATATATCTTCTCGCCTCAAGCTGAATAATTTGACCCACCTGGCTCTCCTCCATCTCCGGCAGCTCCATAACTGTTACAAAACTGGATTTTGTAGGGATAGCGATAGCGCAATCGGTGGCTTTGGCGCCAGACTCTTTAATCAAATCTCTAAGAATCTCCACCACTTTTTCCTCTACCAGACCGGCCGTTTGGCCAATCTCTAATCCTCCGTACGGGCCAGTAGCCAGCTCTCCGTAGGTTTCCAAAATGGCTCTCTCTTTCTCCTTCCTCAACTGAACAATTTTAATGGAGGAACCACCAACATCCACGCCCAAAACACTTTGGGTTTTTTGAGAAAAAAGATCGCTAAATTTTGGTAATCCCTTGAGTAGGCTGCCAATATCCATGAGGTTAATTATAACATGTTATAATTCAAAAGCATTAATTTTATGTTTAAAAAATGGCTATATTTTGTTTTGGATATCCTCTCGCCTCTAAAATGTATCGGCTGCGGCAAGGAGAGAGAAATTTTGTGCGGAGTTTGCGCCGCCAAATCACAACTCGCCCAACCAATTAAGTTGGGGAGCATCTACTCCGCCGCAAATTACCACGACCGAGTCATTAAAAAAGCCATTTGGCTATTAAAATACCGGGGAGCGCGTTCTGTGGCCGAGCCCCTGGCGAAACTAATCCATGCCAGATTATTGAGCAGGTTGCCCGACGCGCAAAATTATATAATCGTACCTCTCCCCCTGCACTCCAAACGCTTGCGAGAGCGAGGATATAATCAATCTTGGCTGCTGGCCAAAAATCTATCGGACAAGTTTAAAATACCGCTCGTAGATAATGTCCTTTATAAAATAAAAAACACTCCCTCGCAGGTGTCCATTAAAAACAGAGCGGAACGACTAAAAAATCTTAATGATTCGTTTAGCGCAAAAAATATCCACCTAATAAAGTCGGGAAGTGTAATTTTGATTGACGATGTTACCACCACCGGCGCCACAATAAACGAAGCCGCCAGAGTCTTAAAGGACTCTGGCGCTAAAAAAGTAATCGGGTTTACCGTGGCCCGAGATTAAGGGATAAACACCGCAGCCGAAATGACGGTTGTCCACAGGCCGTCTTTATTGCCCTCAGCCGATTTTACAAAATGAGAAGTGGTTAAAATTTTGCCGCTCGCCTTATACGCATCCTCCCTCTTGTTCCAGGCGATTTCGGCATCAAATTTAATACCCAGGGTGGTCGCCAACATAGTAGCCGCTAAATCTTCGGCATACTCACCGCAAACTTTGGCTGTTTCTCCATAAGAGTGATGCTCGGAAAGATACCCGTGTCCGCCGGTATCTTTGGGTAACGCCAAACCAATAGCGGCAGACACCAGGCGATTAGGTTCGCTGGTTTCTGTTCTGGCCATAACGCAAAAAGTCACCTGGCCGGGCGATAACATTTTTTTGCCTTTTTCTGCTGATAACTTTTTGCAATTTGGCGGGAAGATACTGGAAACATAAACCAAGTTGCACTTTTCGATGCCGGCCATTCTTAAGGCCGCCTCAAAAGAAGCGAGCTTGTCTTTGTGCACTCCCACTCCTTTGGTAAAAAACATTTTTGATGGAATCATAATGTAAAATATATTAGAACAACTACAAAATAATGCAATAGAAAAACAATCTCGCGAGTTCGCTATAGCTGTATTTTGGAGAAGAAGTAGCTCCCCAATACCAAAAAGATGGCAGTGGCGGAAGAGAGAGCAACCAAATCCACGCCCAAACTAAAATGAGAAGTGCCAGTCATTAGATATCGAAAAGCATCAATGCCGTAAGAGAGGGGGTCAAATCTGGCAATGGTCACGATTACGCTCTTTTGCCCACTAAGCGGAAAAAGCGCGCCCGAGAGAAAAAATAAAGGCATTACTACAAAGTTCATTATTAGTTGGAAGCCCTGCATGTCATCCAAAAAAGAAGCAATCATGGTGCCGAAGGCGGTAAACAAAAGAGCCACCAGCAGCATCACCAGCAATACGATTGGCATTAATAACCAATGCTCCGGCCTAAACCCCGCCAGCAGAGAAATTAAAAAGACCACCACTCCCTGCATAGTAGCAACAGTCGCACCGCCCAAAGTGCGTCCAATCATAATGCTTAAACGGGAGACGGGCGCCACCATTGTCTCTTTTAAAAAACCAAATTGCCTGTCCCAAATAATCTCCAACCCGGAGAAGATGGAGGTAAAAATTATACTCATCCCGATAATGCCGGGAGCCAAAAACTCAATATAGTTACCCTGCCCCGCCTTTTGGAAGATTGCCCCAAAACCGTAACCCAAAGAAACCAAAAACAGGAGCGGCTGCGCCAAAGAGCCGACCATCCTGGATTTTGATCTAAAATATCTTTTTAATTGTCTCAACCACAAAATGTAAATAGTTCTCATTGTTTTTTAAGATTAACGGCGCCAAGCCCTCCTGGCCATACGCAACCTCTCTAAGGAGCCCGACTCTTCTTCTCTTATGCTTTTGCCGGTTACAGACAAAAACGCCTTCTCCAAAGAATCGGAATTGGTGCTGGCTTTTAATTCCGCCGGCGTGCCGGAGGCCACTATTTTACCGTGGTCAATAATAGCAATCCGTTGAGCCACATTCTCCGCCTCCTCCATATAGTGAGTGGTAAAGAAGACCGTAATGCCCTCGCTCTTGTTTAGCTCTTTAAGGTAACTCCACATATGGTTTCTGGTTTGGGGGTCCAGGCCGAGTGTCGGCTCGTCTAAAAATAAAATCTTGGGGTGGTGGAGGAGACCACGGGCGATCTCCAGGCGCCTCTTCATACCGCCGGAGAATTTTTTTACAAAGTCGTCTTTTCTGTCCCACAACTCAACAAAGTTTAAGAGCTGTTCTATTTTCTCTCGTCGTTCTTTTTTGGGCAATCCGTAAAGCACTCCGTGGAACTCCATATTTTCGTAGGCGGTAAGCTCGTCATCTAAGCTGGGATCCTGAAAAACAATACCAAAAGAGCGGCGAACATCGTCCGGATTTTGCACCGGATCAAATCCATTTAGTTTAATTTCTCCTTCGGTGGGGCTAAGCAGGGTGGTAAGCATCTTTATGGTTGTGGATTTGCCCGCGCCATTGGGCCCCAAAAAAGCAAAAATCTCTCCCTTGGCAATATCAAAAGAGATGCCATCATCGGCCGTAAAACCATTGAACTTTTTGGTCAAGTTTTTTGCTTCGATGATATTCATCCTTTTATTGAGTGGACGAAATATCTATTTGCGTGGCAACTGTTTTGCCTCCCTGGGTGCTTACCGCCGCTGTTATAAACTGACCGGCCTTAAGAGCGCTTAAGCCAACCTCTCCGTTGTCTGTGGTAATAATAGTGTTAGATGAAGTTTCTATTGTTTGTTCTTGAGCGCCGTTATCCATGAGAGTAATTTTTGCGCCCTCCACTTTGGTGATATTGCCGGCGACTCTCCTGACCCTCTCTCCTCTTATGGCATAATTCATCATGCCGTAGCCACTATTTACACCTTGGCCAACATTTTCGTCGGAACCAAAAAATTTGTTCATCATGCCGTAGCCCTGCCCGTTTTGAACATAGCCGTAATTGCTTTGCCCTGCTTGGTTAGATAAATATCGCCCGCCCTTTAGAGCCAGCTTAACTCCAACCGCAGCCAGACCGGCCAACATAATACAGGCGACAACGCCGATGATTATAAGTATTTTAAAAACCCTCATCCAATTAATTGTTTTAAAAGAACCCCAGCTGCAGCAGCCAAGACCCTCCTTTTGCATATTTTTTTCGTCCATAAAATTATTTTATTTATTAATTTTTATAACTTCCCCGCGATTCTTCGACTTTTTATAGTATACCATATTGCAAAAATTATTAGAGCAATAACCACGACATCTATAATTTCCGTATATTTCCTGATTAAAGACCAGTTTTCCCCCATGTAATAACCGAGGCAGGCCAAAAAGGCGTTCCACAGGGCGGCGCCCAGCGCCGTGTCTAGAGTAAATTTGTAAACATTCATTCTGGCGACGCCAGCCGGAATAGAAATAAGATGCCTCACTATGGGGATAAAGCGACTAATAAAAACCGCCTTGCCGCCAAATTTATTAAAAAAACCGCGAGTGTACTCCAAGTGCTTGTGGCTTAAAAAGACATACTTGCCCCATTTTTTAACCAACGGCTCGCCCCCATAAAATCCAACGCAATAAGAAATGAGGGAACCGATGACACTGCCCAGCGTGCTAAAAAAAACAATCGCCCCCAAATTCA
>JAHFLR010000045.1 GCA_023244795.1 bacterium | reverse complement strand
TAATTTGTTTTTTTATGACTGAAGAATTACCAAAAGAAAAAGTAGACCCAACTCAAATAGAGGATTTAACAATGGGGGCAGAAGGGGCGCTCGGCGCTTTTGGGCACATAATAAATAATCTCTCAATGCCACTACTTAACAAAGAGGAGCTCGGCGATGCTTTTAGTATAGAAGAGTTGCGCGAGAGAGGAGAGGTTTTGGCCGCTTTTGCAAAACTACCACAATACATAAAAGAGAAGTTAACGCGCGACGAACCTCAAAAGGTTGCTCAGGCGCTGGGTGTCTCGGTAGATAGTTTAGAGATGGCCAGAGAACTGCTAAAAAGATTCGGCGATAAGTAGCCTACTCAAAATGAGTTTTTTCTTGTTCCTCAAGCCGCTTGGCAATAAGCGGATATTTATTTAACTCTGGATCGCGCGCTAATATTTTTTGCGATTCCTCGCGCGCCGCTTCCACCATTTTTATATTTTTTAGGGCCTCCATACCAATATCGGAGACACCCCATTGCTTGGTGCCGGAGAGCTCGCCCGTGCCGCGCAACTCTAAATCGTACTCGGCCAGCTCAAAACCATTTTGAGCATGCTCTAACGCGTGTAGCCGTTGGTGAGTTTTTTCGGAGTGGGAGTCGGTAAACACAAAGCAATACGGTTGGTGTGTTCCTCTAATTACTCGGCCTCGTAGCTGGTGCAGCTGAGCCAAACCAAATCTCTCCGCGCCCTCTATTATAATCATCGTGGCATTGGGTATATCTATACCCACCTCAACCACCGAAGTGGCTACCAAAATGTGGGTTTTATTTTTTCTAAAATCTTCCAGCGCCTCATCTTTTTCTTTGGGAGTCATTTTACCGTGCAAAATACCAACCTCAAACTCCGGAAAAATTTCTGCTTCCAGCCTCTTGGCCTCCTCTTTTACCGCTTTGGCATACAGCGCGTTTTCTTTGGTGGCATCGGGCTCATTAATGCGCGGGCAAATTACAAAAAGTTGCCGACCCTCTTTTATTTTTTCTCTAATAAACTCGTAAGTGCTGGCGCGGTTATCCGGGTGCACAATTTGGGTGATAACTTTTTGCCGGCCGCTGGGCATCTCATCTAAAAGCGATAAGTCTAAGTCGCTATAAATGGTTAGGGCGAGGGTGCGGGGGATGGGCGTGGCCGTCATGGAGAGCAGGTGGGGCGCGGCGCTGGACTTATCTTTAACAAGTTTGGCGCGTTGGCGAGTACCAAAACGATGTTGCTCGTCTATTATAACAAAGGCCAATTTTTTAAACTTAACATTTTTTTGGATAAGCGAGTGAGTGCCGATTAGTATTGGTATCTCGCCACTGATTACCCATTTTAAAAGTTGAGATTTAGAGATGGGTGTCGGTTGAGTCGGGTTAACTTTTGATGGGTACTTAAACGCGCCGGAAGAGGTAATCAGGCCGATCTTGGTGGTTAGACGCAGCTGGGAGAAATAATTTATAAAAGATTTAAAATGTTGGTTGGCCAAAATCTCCGTTGGCGCCATGTAGGCCACTTGGTAGCCGCTTTGCACAGCCGCAAAAGTAGCGGCCACCGCCACTGCTGTTTTGCCAGAGCCCACATCGCCCTCCAGTAGGCGCGACATCGGCTCGTCTTTGCCAAAATCTTCTAAAATTTGCCCTACGGATTTTTTTTGAGAGGGCGTGAGCTCAAACGGAAAGATTTTTAAAAAGGCCTCCATCTCTTTTTGCCCGACCGATATTTTAAAAGAGTGATGTTTTTTAAATTCTTCACGCTCCTTAAGGCGGGCGAGCTGAATAAAAAATATTTCCTCAAAAGCAAACCTTTTGCGCGCCACTTCGGCGTCGCCAAGTCTTTGCGGGGTGTGGATGTAGATGAGAGAGGAGTAAATGCTCGGTAGGTGGTACTTCTCCAAAACATTTACCGGTATCGGGTCTTGTAGCGTCTCTTTGCCGATAGATTTTAAAGATTTTTGGATGGCAAAACGCAGCCACTTGGAGGAGATCCCGGGAGTCTCGGAGTAGATAGCGAGCAGCGCCGCGCCCTCGCCCAGGTCCTCGTACTCGTTTACTTTTTCGTAGGTGGGGTTGGAGAGGTACAGGCCAGATTTGCCATGGGTAATTTTACCGGTCAGCGCCACCTTATCGCCCTTGGCTAAAATTTTTTCTATGTACGGCTGGTTAAACCAAATGGCTTTAACGGTTGAGGTAAAATCTCCAATAGTGGCTTCGGTGTAATAGAGTCGCCTGCGCATGGCGCGGTTCTTTTTTATTTCCACCACTCGTCCAAAAACGGTGGTCTTATCGCCTTCGGTCAGGTCGATGATATTTTTTCGTTCGCTAAAGCTCTCGTGGCGGTGGGGTAGATAAAATAAAAGGTCCTCAATAGTTTTGAGGCCGATCTTTTTAAGAGCTGTTTTTTGCCGTTCGGTGATTCTAAAATGATCTGCGATGGGGTCTGATAGGTTCATAAATAAGTCGTATATATTTTACCATTTTTATTGGGGGCATCACAAATGTAAAACAGAAAACCGGCCAAAAGTGGCCGGTAAAGAAAGGAGTCTACTCAGAGGGGGTTGGAGGCGATGGCGGTATGCCCTTGGTGTTGTGGCACTCCTTGTGATACCACTCGTCGCCCTCCTGGATGCCTCTGTTATCGCCCGACATCTCAACGGGCAACATGCAAATCGGGCATTGCGCAACGTAGAGAAACGTCATGGCCTCCTCCTTCCGTGGGTTTGTGCGTTCTACTTTGATGCTAAATTATTAACAGCAAAGTGTCAAAATTTTTAAGGCAAATTAAATCCCCACAGCGCTGGCGCTGTGGGGTAAAGATTGGTTAGCCGAAGCTTCCGGCTCTTAGTGAGGGAAGCCCCAGCTATCGAAGACAACGTGATAGCCTTCGAAATCGGTGCCGTTGTAGCTTGCGGGCATGGCCATAATAAAGTGGCCTGAGTAGGCGGGAGCGGGGTGCTCGGTGAAGTCGGAGACAAGGAATTTTACTCGATCTCCCATCTCTATCGCCATGCTGGCCGTTCTCTCCAGCACTCTTCGGGGCACAAGCATGTCGTACGGCCCGCATGTCCGATTCCAGTTGGGTTGATAGAATCCATCGACTGAGCCCTGATAGCTGTTTCCCCAGCCGTAGTCAAGCGCATCCTTTTTGCGCAGGGGGCGCCATGCCCAGGCTGCTGCCCCCACTCTCTTTCTCTGTTGGGTGAGGAAGGCGCTCATCTGGAGATAATTATAAATCTGGATATTTTTTTTCCTGCAAGCAGCGATAAGCTGTCGGTGAACCAATTCCGCAGGAGCAAAGCCTATTGATTTGGCGACATCGCTATAGATGACTGTTTCTGTGATGTCGCATTCTGGGAGAGTGGTGCTTGGGAAAGAAAGATCTTGCTCCGGAGCTCGTTTCTTTTTTCGCCAAAACATTGTTCGTCCCCCTTCCATCTGTTGGGTGCCCCTAGCTACTTAATCTAATGCCAAGGCTACCAAATCCCCCAGATTTTGCAAGAATGGTAATAAAATAAAACCCCACGGCGCCAGTGGCCCCGGCCCTAGATAACTTTATATCCGGGGAAGTAGTCTCGCTTAATATGCTCGGTGGGCGCGCCCATTTCCATAATCATTTTTTCAAATGCCTGCACCATCGGCTCCGGTCCGGAGATATAAAATGTTTGTGTTTTTAGATCAGACGCCGCTTGCTTAATGGCCGCCGCGTCAATCTTCTCTGGCTCCATAAAATAGAGGATTTTAAAATCCGGGTGCTTGCTTGCAAGCTCCTCCAGCTCTTTTTTAAATACAAAATTGTTATCTCGGTTAGCGTAAAGCAATTTCCCCCTGATGGGGATATTTTTGTTGTCTAAATCTAGCAAAATAGAGCGATAGGGGGTTACTCCGATACCGCCGGCAATAAAAATAAAATCTTGAGCGGGAGCGTTTAGAGTAAAGCTCCCCATGGGCCCCTCCGCCTCCATGGAGCCACCAATGGGCAGGGCAAATAGGCTGGATTTAAATGTACTACTTTGCGGCGCCAAGCGCGTGGTAACCATAATATTATTTTCAAATGGCGCGGAGGAAATAGTAAAATATCTTTGAGTTTTTCGGTCATCCGGATTATCGTGGGGGAGTGTGTATTGCATAAACTGGCCAGCCACCCAAGTTAGAGGATTCTCCGGTTTAAAAATAAAAGCGGTTACATCGTTTGTTGTTGGCCGCTTTTCAATTAGTGTGAGTTTCATAATTAAATTATAACAAAACCAACAAAAAAGACCCGCATCTGCGCGGGCCTTTTTTGCGTGATAGCTTTTAATTTTTATGGTTTAACTCGCCTTTTTAAAACGCGCGCAGCGGGCTGCTTTTAATAATACTATCAACCTCTTCAAATCCAGTGGGGAAGGCAAAATTATATCTGGCTGGTAGGGCAAAAACATATTTGTTATTTCTCCCCAGTTCGCTTGGGCCAATGGGAGAGGCGCCGATGTGGAATTTATCTTGCTGCAGATCACCCCACTGCTTTAGTGTAAAAATCATTATAGGGATATCTTGCCGTGGAGTTTGCGGTGTCCATTCCGGATGCCTAATAGAAATAAGCGGGCCGCGCTCTGTAATTTTCTGGCCATCAGCGGCGCTGCTTAAACTGTAGCCCTCCCACTTATCGGTAACGATAGAGTAGCCTCTCCAGCTACCAGGCAAGGAGAAGCTAAAACTAAAATCGTTATTTGTATATATAACCGCCGCTGGGGGAGTGGTTGTTGTTGCGGCGGGCTGCTTTTTATTAAAAGAAAAATACAAGGCCACTCCTAGAGCGATTACCAGAAATAATAAAACAATCGTTAGTATTTTTTTCATAACCTATATTTTATTAATTAGGCGTTTATGGCCTGCTTGATTGCAACCTCCAGTTCTCTCGGGGTATCTGTCCCTACGCGATAAATTTTTCCGTTTTTCATAATTATTTCAACGGCATCAAGGCCGGAAACATTGTAAATCCACATATACGGCCAAAACCAAACCCTTATACCCCAGCCATAGTACCAGCGATTTTTTACTGATTGGGCCGAGGCTATCTTGCTAAGCGGAAACGTTCTGGCGAAAATTCCATAGCCAAATTTAACCAGAAAACGGTTTTTATCAATAGACGTTGTTAGCGTTGCAAACGATGCAAGAATAAACAGAATTGATGCCATTATGGCAGTAACGGCAAAATTTGGGCCGGAGTCAACCGAGGCAGGCTCGGCCAGGGCCATAATATAAACCCAGGCAAAAAGAACCAGCGCCGCTAGCGTAACAACCAGCATTAGGTAACTAAATTGAGTGTGTTTGTATGTGGTCATAGATTACTGATCTTTATGCTCAACCCTTACTATCAAATTTGGTTTTATGCCGGCAAAGGCAGGCAAGAGGTGATTTAACACTTGCTCTGCTGTCATGCGAAACTTGTTTCCCCGCGCTGATATTTTTAACCAGCCTTCTTTATCTTTGTAATACTTTTCGGTGAAATTTTTGGTACCGACATATATTACGTAGTTGTCATTCTTGAGGCTAATCTTCATATGATCCAATTATACAGGAATTATGGGTCATGTTTAAGGTTCACCCAGAGTGGTTTGGGGTACCAAAGCCGAAGTCGGATAAGGGACAACATGCGGTGGATTATGCAGTTAAAAAGAGTAAATATTG
>JAHFLR010000044.1:3134-5891 GCA_023244795.1 bacterium | reverse complement strand
TGATATCGGCGCCGATTATTTCGTCATTCTTTTTTAATCTCATACCGCGCACACCGCCAGCTCCTCGGTCCATAGGTCGCAAATCGGTTTCCTTAAATCTTACTGCCTGGCCGCTTTGAGTAATGAGAATGACGCTTTCTCCTTTATTAACAATGCCGGCGTATTTTAGCTCGTCACCTTTTTGCAATTTTATAGCAGCAATGCCATTTCTCCTGACGTGGCCAAAACTATCGGCTTCCACCTTTTTAATGATACCCTGTTTGGTAACCATTATCAAAGAAAGATGTTCGTCTTTTTTCTTTTTGGGCACCGGCAAGATAGAAGTAACTTTTTCGTCATCACTTAAAGAAAGGTAGTTAAAAATAGATTTGCCCTTAGTGGCCTTTTTGCCCTCCGGCAACTCATACATTTTTATTTGGTAAGCCTTTCCTTTGTCGGTAAAGAACAGCAAATCGTCGTGAGTGTTGGCAGTTAAGAAATTTTTAACAAAATCCTCTTCTTTGGTGTTCATGTCTATTACGCCCATGCCTCCTCTTTTTTGAGATTTAAAAGATTCTGGATCGGAAATCTTTACATAGCCGCCTTGAGTTAAAACTAGTACCGCCTCCTTCTCCGGCACTAAATCTTCTGTGGATATCTCTTTTACGGCATGGCCCACTATCCTGGTTCTCCTTTCGTCGCCGTATTTGTCCTTGACGGCAATCATCTCGTCTTTAATGACTTTGAGAATTTTTTTAGGGTCAGCCAAAAGGGCGCGCAAATCTTTAATCAACCTTCTCTTTTCCTCCAGCTCTTCTTCGATTTTTTTGCGCTCCAAACCAGCCAAAGTGTGCAAGCGCATCTCCAAAATTGCTTCCGCCTGCCTGTCGGTGAATTTAAATTTGGCGACCAAATTTTTGTGCGCCTCCTCTTTGTCTTTAGAGGCCTTGATGAGTTTAATGATGGCATCAATGTGGTCTAGCGCTTTTTTTAGCCCCTCTAAAATGTGCTCTCTGTCTAATGCGCGATTAAGATCAAACCTGGTGCGCCTCTCCACCACCTCCTGCCTGTGTTTTACAAAATATTCTAAAATCTCTTTTAGGCTCAATAGTTTTGGTTGGAGTCCGCCATCCACCAGCGCAATCATGTTAAAGTGGAAAGTTTTCTCCAGGTCGGTGTGTTTATATAAAGTGTTTAATATTTTTTGAGGATTAATGTTCTGCTTTAAATCAATCACCACCCTTAAGCCCTCGCGGCTTGATTCGTCGCGGATATCTTTTATGCCTTCCACTTTTTTCTCGTGGACAAGGTCGGCCATCTTAATAATCATTTCCGATTTGTTGACCTGATACGGGATGGAAGAAATAACAATTTGCCCCACGCCTCGGCTATTTTCGGTTATCTCGGCTTCCCCTCGGGTAACAATACCGCCACGACCAGAAGCGTAAGCGTGGATAATATCGGCATTGTTGTAAATAATTCCTCCGGTTGGAAAGTCCGGGCCTTTTACAAATTGCACCAAATCCTCAATCGAGCATTTGGGGTTCTCTATTAGGTAAGTTGTGGCATCTATTATTTCCGATATGTTGTGCGGTGGCACAGTAGTAGCCATACCAACGGCGATACCGGAAGTTCCGTTGGCCAAGAGTTGCGGAAAAACGGCAGGCAAAACAGACGGCTCCTTTAAGCGGTTGTCGTAGTTTGGCCGAAAATTTACAGTGTCCTTTTCGATGTCTCTTAGAATCTCCGCCGAGAGAGAGGTCATTCTGGCTTCGGTATACCTCATGGCGGCAGGAGCGTCGCCGTCGATGGACCCCCAGTTTCCTTGTCCGTCAACCAGTGGGTATCTCATAGAAAAATCTTGGGCCATTCTGGCCATAGCATCGTAAACAGAAATATCGCCATGGGGGTGATATTTACCCAAGGCATCTCCAACCACGGTGGCAGACTTTCTAAATTTGGCGGAATGAGTTAAGCCTGCCTCGTGCATCGTATACAAAATCCTCCGATGTACCGGTTTTAATCCGTCACGGACATCGGGCAACGCTCTTTGCACGATAACGGACATTGAGTAATCCAGATAGGACTCCTTCATTTCGCTGACGATGTCTCTTACAACCACCTGGTCGTGAGGAGGCAATACTTCGTCTTTTGGTTCTTCTTTTTTGTTTTTATTGATTTTCGCCATAGGAATTTGTGCTCGTGCCCTCTAAATTGATTGGGATAGCGGCATCAATCGCCTCCGTGTTGTCTGTTGCGGTAGCTTGATTTGATACGGCCGGGTTCTGTGATTGTTGTTCTGTTTTCTGATTTAGTAATGTTGAGTACCCTCTCATCTGGTTAAAACTGTCCTTTAGCTGATCGAGTACCGGCTTGGCCGCGCTGGCTGTGCCTCTTATATCGTCTGCCAAAGAGGCCACTCCCGGTACTTCTTGATTCTTCTCGCCACCGATATTTGCCAAAGGATTAGCAACAGACAACCCAACCATCACAATAAATCCAGTAGAAAAAATAGTAGCCACCAAGGCGATTTTTTGCCTCGCGTGCTCCGGCTTTTTTTGGATATCCTCTACTTTATCTAGGAAAGACATGGGCTTAAAACAATTATTTCGTCTTCTTTGTCGGCAAGATCCTTCTTTTTGACTGTTAATTTTTCTTCCGGTTTTGCTCCTTCCTCTCCCAACTCCTTTAAAAATTTATTCAACATTAATTGCTTCCCGTCTTCAAAAGAATAAAGAGGAATAATAACTTTGGCCTCAAATTTAGAGGAGACCTTGA
>JAHFLR010000044.1:0-3124 GCA_023244795.1 bacterium | reverse complement strand
CCCGTTTCGCCATCTACAGGAACAAAAAGTATATCAACCGGCCCCACGGCCCCCTTAACTTCTGCCGGCACCTCACTGCCCTGGTAAGCGCCCAGATGGCAAATTTTTATATCTTCGAGTTCCAGGGTGTAAATGGAATTAATGCCCTGCGCGATACCGTTTATATAAGTGCCTCCGATTTCGTACTCTCCCGGACCGCTAACCAAAACTGGCTCTTTGCCCTCAATTTTGGCGCTCATGTTATCGTAGCCGTTATAATCTTTGTGATTTAAACTAACCAAAACTATATTAGTTTGGAATCGGGGTGATTTGAGTTTGGATTCTTTAGATGGCGGGTTAAAAGCAAGAACAGTCTCTCCAGACTGCACTTTTAAACACAAACCGCCGTAGTATGTAATTACCATTGCGTTTATTATAGCAAAAATATTTTAAAAAATAAAGCTTCCTCCAACTGAGCGACTTGCGAAGTCAATCAGTTTATTCTAAAAACAATTCTTCGTCATTTTGGATATCTAAATCTTTTAACCAATCTGAAATGTTTTTCTCGTATCCTCCGTTTTCATTAAAGAATTTCAATAGCTCGTCCCTTTGAGTTATTGATGGCAAATTTTCTTTACCCAAGTAATCAAGATGGCTACTCCATTTGTAATTTTCTAAAAAAGCAACCGCCTTGTTGTGGTCCCTTAGCTTCCCCTCTCTCCATTCGTGAAATTCAAAATCTAGTGGATTAAAGTGAATATAATACGGCAGATGTATAAAATGCGCGTCTTTTGTAACTGGCACAGATTTATATCTCCCCTCGAACAGTGCGCCAGTCCGCTTGTTTTTGGCGTTAAAATATTTTGAGTAACCAATATTTAGCTTCCTCATGAATCGCACCACACCGTCTTCAACCAAGGGGCTTAACAAAAGATGGTAATGATTATCCATCAGGCAAAAAGCATGGATTAAGACCAATAATTTTCTTGGCCGATCCCCGAATGAGCGACTTCGCAAGTCGCTCAGTTTTTGCCGTCGCCCATTGTTGGGCATCGGCGGGTTCTGATCATTGAACTCAAATAAATTATGAATAAATCGATGTCGATCTTGGTCATCCAAAAATATTTTTCTTTTATCAACTCCGCGACTTAATGTGTGGAAAAATTCCATCTTGTTTTGTTTGTATAAATTTTATCCCCAACTGAGCGACTTCGCAAGTCGCTCAGTTGGGGGCCTTTTCTTGTTTGACAATGCGGCCAAAAATGATACAATATAGCAATGAATTTGAGCATACTCTATCATTCTTTGTTTTCTTTCATCCAGAAATCCGAATTCGGTTTTCGGCATCTTTTGGATTTTTTCGTCATTTTCGTGTTGCTTTTTATGTTGCTGACACTGCTAAAAAAGACCCGCGCCACCGCAATTGCAATGGGCGTTCTTCTCCTGGGGTCGGTCTACGGCTTGAGCTTGGTGCTGGATTTACCACTTACCAAAACAGTCTTTAATTACCTTTTTGGCACTCTTTTGATAGTTCTGGCTGTCGTTTTTCAAAGAGAGCTGCGCAGGTTTTTTGAGTATTTGGGCTTTATGGGAATGAAGAACAGAACCCAGCCGCCCACAGATGGCTCTATAAAAATAATCACCCAGGCTGTTGAGCAAATGGCAAAAAATAAAACCGGCGCCCTTATTATCTTCCCCGGTAAAGAGAATATAGAAAGGCACACCGAAGGCGGAGTAAGATTAAACGGCCTGATTTCCTCCCAATTAATATTAAGCATTTTTGACAGCACCTCCCCCGGCCACGATGGAGCGGTAATTATAGATAAAGACAAAATAAAAAAGTTTTCGGTGCATTTGCCACTGGCCGAAAATATAGAGGCAGTAAGAGGCTTTGGCACGCGCCACCGGGCCGCCCTGGGCTTAACAGAGGTAACCGACGCTTTATGTTTGGTAGTTTCTGAGGAAAGAGGCATAATTTCTATTGCCCACAACAAAAAGATTTTTGCCATTAAAGACGCCGCCGAGCTGGAAAAAGTTTTAAGAAGCTTTATTGAGGAGATCTCGCCTCTCATAAATATCAATGCCCATAAAAAATGGTTGGCCAAAAATTCTAAAACCCTCGGAGTTTCTTTTTTAGTGGCCTCCATCGTTTGGCTCGTTTTTACTTACCAAACATCGGTAGTCCAGAGAAAATTTACCGTACCGGTGGAATTTAAAGATGTTCCTCCTGGCTATGTGGTTGAAGATTATACACCGGAAGAGTTTATTATTTCGTTATCGGGGCAAGAAAGTGATTTTAATCTATTAAATCCGAACACTCTTAAAGTTTCGCTGGGATTGTCTCAAATGAAGGCCGGATGGCGCCAGATTGTCATCAAAAAAGAAGATATCTCTTACCCAGGCGCATTTTCTCTAGTTAAAATAGACCCGGAGAGGATTAGCCTGCTCATCAGCAAAGCCAGTAAATAGCCGTTCGTCAAGAGGCCCAAAGGGTTGCCAAATTTTTAAAAATCATTATACTCTATACATTATGAGTAATAGCATCACAGTTGTCCCCGTCTCGGACACAAAACAAACAGCAATAGAGACAATGTTTAAGGCGATGCCTATAACCTTCCCCCGAGTCGAAGAAGTAATTGAGGGAAAAGTTATCGGATCAAGAAAGCGCGCCCTTTATGTTGACCTCTCGCCGTTTGGTACCGGCATTATTTATGGCAAAGAATTCAACAACGCCGTAGATACTATTAAGTCGCTAAAATCAGGCGACTCTATCACGGCCAAGGTTCTGGAGATAGAAAACGAACTTGGTTATGTGGCTCTCTCGCTAAGAGGAGCTAAGGAGGAAGTCGTTTGGAGAGAGATAGAAGAAGCTCAAAAAAGTAACACTATTTTTAACTTGCCTATTTTGGAAGCCAACAAGGGCGGTTTAATTATTGAATGGAAGAACATCAAGGGATTTTTACCCGCCTCTCAGCTTAAAGCCGAGCACTACCCTAAAATAGAGGACGGCGATAAAGACAGAATACTGGAAGAGTTAAAGAAATTGGTAGGCACCAAGATTTCGGTAGCCATTATCGGACACGACCAAAAAGAAAACAAACTTATCTTTTCCGAAAAAGAAACCGGCATCAATGAAGTCCGCAAA
>JAHFLR010000009.1 GCA_023244795.1 bacterium | reverse complement strand
TGCGGATCTCCAAAAGTGTATAGTTGCTCAAGGTAAATACCCTTGATGCCCGCCTTCTCTTTTAGTATCCTTTTGGCGGCGTCGTCCAATTTTTCTTCTATTTTTACCAAACCCCCCGGCAACGCCCATTTTTCTTTATATGAGCCGCGCCCAATTTTTATAAGTAAGGCAGATAGTTTTTTGTTGATGATAGTAAAAATTAAAACATCAACGGCTACTGCCGGACCCTCTATTATCGCACCCAAATCGGTTGTTGTATTTTTTACACGCATAAATACATTATATTACAGTTTTTTTGTTTTTAAAGTGGGCAGACGCCGCTACTTTACAGACCGCTATATTTGTGGTAAGAATTAATTGGAACGAATTTTGTAATTTATATAGGTTAAACGAAATAGACACTAAGAAACGGGAGGGGGTTTGTTGTGACGAAACGTGGATATGTAAAAGTCTCTACAGTTCTTGGGTGGCTAACTGGCTGGGGGTCTTCCTCCGGTTTGGTTAGGTTGCCGACACTTCTTCTTGGCGAGATGGGCCTTAAGCCCGACGCAATTTCCAGATTTCTTAAGTTGCTCGAAGAGAGCGGCAATATCGAGATCGGGCGAACCGATAACGAGATTGCGAACGTTCGTGTGTTGCGTGCGCCGGTAGAGATGCTCTCTGCCAAGGAGTCTGCAGCCGTAACGGGCAAGCTGGTGGTGGTTGTCGTGGATATGGATAATATCTGCATCACCGCCAAACAGACGATGAGTCTGGATCTCAACCCTGAGGAGGTTTGCGAGGCGGTGCTACACTACTCGCGTAAGCTCGGAGAAGTTGCTAGGGCAGAGGTTCACGTGACCTCCAAGAGCGACGGGCTGATCAAGATTGTTTACGCCTGCCATCAAAAGGGCGTATCGGTCGTTGTTTCTCCTCCGCTTCCCAATGCGGCCGACAAGAGGATGATTGACACTCTTAATTTTGGCTTGAATTGCCCGAACGTTAAATACATCGTTATCGCCTCAAACGACGCCAAGGCCTTTAAGCCGTTCTGCTCAAAAGCGTTGGCGAGCGGCAGAGAGGCGCACCTTCTTACTCCCGGCTCTTCGGTCGGTGGTTTGATGGGCGCGAGCACCAAATGCACCTCTCTTATTAGCGTGATGGGTGGCGTTAAGAAAGACGCTTCCCCTGTTGCGTCAAGAAAGTTGGAGATGGACATTAGTAACAAGTTTACTCTCCCCGTTTTGCGGTTCAAAGAGGGTCGGGTCAAGTACGACAAGACCTCCGAGACGGCCGACTTCTTTGTACTCGCTTGTTCGCAGGCGATTTCCGAAATCCTCAAGACACCGGAAGATTGGAGAACTTTCAATCGTCTGGCCGAGGATGTCTGGAGCCACGTTAATCGTCTCTGGGAGCCGAGAGGCTTCAAATTTTTTGATGCGCGCAAAGTGCTCTCTGCCTTTGTCTCCGTTGATCTTCTCAAGAGCGAAGAGCGTGAGATCTCAGGCAAGATGATTACGGTCTATCACCTTTAACCAGTAGTCCCCACGGGGCGTTCAGTATGCACTGGACGCCCCGTTTAATTTTTAAGAATAATTTAAATGGCGTACTTCTCCTTATTTAAAGTAAACCATTACCTCGAGCGAATCATCAAGCGCTCTCATGTCGGAGGGATTGTCTTTTTTCAATATAATTTTACCCGTGCTGTTTTTTTCCGGAGCTTTGGTAAAAGTTAAAGCGCTAGAAAACGGAACAAATTCCGTGGTCATCCAATCGCCCTGAGCGCTAGCAAAACCGCTGGCTAAGACGTTGTTATGTCTATCTACAATCTGCACCGGAAAGCTGGCCTCAAAGTACCAATTTCCTCTAGCGCGGCCTGTTAGATGCAGTGGAGCTCTGGGGTCGATATAGTCACCAGATTTTATGTTTTCTAAAACTACTAAATTTTGTTTGCAACTGCCGAAAGCATTAGAGGCAGTGACTTGATCGATATTGATTGCCTTTTTATAGTTAGCGCCAAAGCCGTCTTGGGGTGGCGTTACATCTTTACCAATTATCTCAAAATACATCGGAGAATATGGCCCGCTTCCCTGCATGGCTTTTGCGTACAAATCACCAATTTCTTTATAGGCCAAAGATTGCCCGTCTATCCATGCAGATTCTATTGACCCCTGGTCTTGCCCGCATGGCTGGAAGGTTCTTACCTCATCTCCCCAAACGATTCTTCCTTGTAAAACGGCTAGTTCTTTTAGGGATCCATTTTCTATATAAGCTCTTTTGGTGACTCCGATATACGGTTTTACTGTCATCGGGTCTTTTGGCCCCCTATCGGCGTAGTTGGCAATTAGCTTGCCATCTTTAATCTCGATATTTTGTGGGGCGATTCTGTCGCCAAGCAAAATGGTATTGGTTCCTTTGTTATTGCTACCAGATAAAACTGCGGCCACGTAATAAAAAGTGCCACTTCCGGTAGAATTATAAACTAGCAAGACTCCGGCGTCTTGTTTGCCATCGTTATTTAGCTCTCCATAAACCGGTTCTCCAAAAATCGATAAATGGTTGCCATCTGCCACAAACGAAACAAGTTTGGGATCCACTGCTTTTTCTCCCACTACTGCTGTTGGCTTCTCTTTAATAAAATAAAACCAACCGGCGAAAGCGGCTATTAAAATTGCAAGTAAAATATAAAACTTTTTCATATACTAATTATATACTCGCTTACCTATTTCCCCAAATCTAGTATCTCGTCTATTCGTATTTGTTTAACAAATTCCGGTACGTGGCTTACTAGGATCATGGCGCCGTCGTAGGCGTCGAGTGCCTTAGCGATTACTGGGATGTGTCTAAAGTTTATATGGTTGGTTGGCTCGTCTAAGATAAGGAGACCGGGTTTTTGTAAAACCAGGCGAGTAAAGGCCACTAGGCCCTTTTGCCCCTCCGAAAGAGTGCCTATTTTTTTATTTATTATATCGTTTAGCAAAAATCCGGCGGCGGTAGCTCTTAGATTTTCGTCTATCTTTTTTTCCATTACTTCGTAGAGAGATTCGTAAACTGTGTGGTCAAAATTTAGAGTAGAAAAGTCTTGGCGGTAATATCCAACTCTGACTCCCGACGCAATCGTGCTGCCTTTGGCCTTGCCGTTAGCCAACGCCTCAAGCAGTGTGCTTTTGCCGATACCGTTGGGCCCGGCAAGCAGCAAGTGGGCCCTTCTTTTTAGAGAGATATCAATTTTACGAGTGGTCATTTTATGATCTTTAAAAACGGCGACAGAGGCAATGTTTAAAATTTCTCCCACTATTTCTGGTTGTGAGGAAATAACAAAAGAGCGGATAGTTTTATCTTCTTTCCTCACGTCTACCATAGACTCCTCCAGCTCTTGCGCTTTCTCTTTCATTTTTTTGGCCACCAATCTCATTTGGCCTCCTTTATGGGCAAAAAAGTTAGACTTGTCTTTTTTCTCTTGGATCTCTTTGGCGAGTTGAGCGTTCCTTCTGTTTTCTTTTTCTATGCGGGCGGAAATCTCGGCCACTACGTCGTTATAGTTACCGGCGTATTGCTCTATTGTTTTGGTGTGCACATTTAAATATAAAACTCCGTGTGTAAAAGCATTTAAAAATTCCGCATCGTGAGAAATGACGATACAAGTTTTTTTGTAATCAATTAAAAATTTGGTAAGGTGGGCGATTCCCTCCTTGTCTAAATTATTTGTTGGCTCATCTAGAAGGAGCAAATCAGGATTTTGGATTAAAGCTGAGGCCAAAAGTAAACGCGCTTGTTGCCCGCCGGAGAAAGTTTTAACCGCTCTGTCATGCGGCGCCCTGAGGTTTACTACCTCCAGCACTTTATCTATGCGTGGGTCGATGTCGTAGGTTTTTTTATCAAAACAATTTTCAAAAAACTCTCGTACGGATAAATCCAATTGATCGCGGGGTATTACTTGTCTGGCGGTGGCGATGGAGATTTTTTGCCCCGCATGGATATCTCCCTCTTCGGGGGCCAATTCTTTAGTAATCAGCTTAAAAATGGTGCTTTTGCCGGAGCCGTTTTGCCCCATCAGTGTTATCTTCATCCCGTTGCGTACGGAAAAATCTACCTCTTTTAGGATGGGATGATTGTGCCCGAAATTAAATGACACCTTATCAAATCTAAGTATTACTTCGTTAGACATTTACTCTATAAAAGTTATAGCTTTGCCCTTTGCGCCAGCGCGGCCGGTGCGGCCGATGCGGTGCACGTAATCGTCGTAAGTGGCCGGTACATCATAGTTTATCACATGGCTTACTCCAGTGATATCGATACCTCTGGCGGCCACGTCAGTTGCCACTAAAATTTTTACATGACTGGCCTTAAATAGTTCCAAGGCCTTTTGCCTTTTGTTGTGAGCCTTATTGCCGTGGATGGAATCTACTTTAAATCCGTTATAGGCCAACATTTTAGAAAGCTTTTCTACGCCGTGCTTGGTTCGGCCAAAAATCAGGACTTTATCAAAACCCGATTGTTTGAGTAAATCGTTAAGCACATTAAATTTGTGATCGCCTGGTTTGATTTTTATGATATCCTGATCAACGTCTTTGGAGGTGTCCTGGGTTTTAACCGAAATAGTAACGGGATTTTTTAAAAACTCCTTAATTAAATAATCTATCTCGCGGTTAATAGTGGCGGAGAAAAAGAGTGTGTGCCTGCTTTGCGGCATCTTGGCGAGCATAAATCGAGTATCTTTAATAAAGCCCATGTCCAACATTCTGTCTGCTTCGTCTAAAACCACCGTGTTAAATTTGGAGAGGTCTAAAAACTTTCTCTCCATTAAGTCTTTTAACCTGCCCGGAGTACCGATTACAAAATTATTAAAATATCGCAAGGCGGAAATCTGAGGGCCGATACCGATGCCTCCGACGCAGCAAACGGAATAAATGTTTGAGCCGCGGGTAAAGCCCTTGAGCTCTTTTTCTATTTGTACCGCCAATTCTCTTGTTGGCACCACTATCAATACCTGCTCTTTATTGTTGAGCAGCACTTTTTCTATCAGAGGGATGAGAAAAGCCGCTGTTTTGCCGGTACCGGTATTGGCCACGCCAACCACATCTTCTCCCCGTAAAACATGGGGAATGATTTTATCTTGGATGGGCGTTGGCTCGGTGTATCCTTTGGCCACAATGTTCTTTTTTAAAACATCGGCAATCTTAAAATCCGAAAACATGTGTTCCGGTTTAAAATGATCAACCTGCTCGGTAATCTCGGCTTTGTTGATAAACTTGTTGATGTCTATGTGTTGGCCCTTAACTCGCCTATCTTGGGGGCGCCTACTGCTAAACACTGGACGTCTGCTAAAATTGCTTCTTGTGTACATAATTAAAATTACCCTTTACTCCCAAAGGGCTCTGTACAATAAAAGAAATTTTCCTTTCCTCTAACGCAAAACTCTATGAGATTCGTAATATTAGCTCTATTATATACTAGTTAAATTAAAATGTCAACAGCAAACAAAAAACCACCGCGGTTAGCGGTGGTTTTTTGTTTAGTAACAGAATTTAGGCTCTTGTTACTTGTTTGGCGCTTGGGCCTTTCGGTCCGTCCTCAACCTCGAAAGTGACGACATCACCGACCTTTAGGTCGTTGAATTGTACACCTTGCAAGTCGTTGTGGTGGAAGAAAAGATCCTTTGTCTCGCCCTCTCGGGTGATGAAACCGAATCCCTGCTCCTTCAGCGTCTTGATTGTTCCTTTTTGCATAGTTTTAATTTAATTTACTCAGAAACCCGACTCCGTCTCTTGTCGCTCTTTATAATAGCAATAATAATTACCGCTTGTCTAGTGCCAGTCGTCTTTCCTTGACAAGTTAGAAATAATGTTTACAATTCTTTTTTGGATTGTATAAAAACCAATGTGGCTTAAGGAGGTACGCCCCATGAAGGAGACCGTCAATATTTTGTCCGCTCTCGCTACCCGTGACTGGATGCAGGAGTACCGGCACGACCAAGTGCAAGTGCAAATGGTTGCCTCTCCCACTGCCGGAGCAGTTTCCTTCGGCGATGAGCGCGCCGGCAAACCGGCAGAAAACGTTTTTCGCCGCCAGGAAAAACTCAATGGAAAGAAATAGTTACAGGAGCCGACTGGCTCCAATTGTCCCCGCGCTTCGGCGCGGGTTTTTACTTGCAACAAAAAACCGCCCGTTACCTGGCGATCTTTTGTTGGCTATAATTATTTAGCCATCGGCATTGACATCGGCATTGAGCCAGTGGAGCACATTTTGCAGCTCATCTTGTGAGTAAACGCCTGGTAGATAGCTGAGAGGCCTACAAGTATATAAACAAGCATTTCTACTGTTGGCCAGCTGCCCAAGAGCATTTTGACCACATTCCAGTTAAAGGCGGTCAAAAGCCAGTTTAGGCCTCCGATTACCAAAAGCGAGAATGTTACCATGTGTAAAGCTTTCATTTTTTTATTTCTTATTTTTACATTTTTTGTTCGACCTTTGGATTTTTTCCTATTCCAATTTTTATTTTTGTTCCGAGAAATGTTCCCGTCGCAATGCCCAACGCGTATATAATAATAGCCACCATGCCTTTTTCCATGTCTAAACTCTTTACTATGTCATAAAAAACGGTCAGAGAGACCAGGGTTGTCAAAAAAGAAAAAACAGAGGCTTTTATCGCCTTCTCTTGAGATACAAAACGCCAGTTTAGTGTCAGTAAAAAATCTTGGATTACGCCGGCGATAAAATAAAAAACAAATAACATAAGCCAATCTAATTATACCACAAAATAATTTAAATTTATTCTACTGTTACCGATTTTGCCAAGTTTCTTGGTCTGTCGATGCTGCATCCCCTGGCTTTGGCAAAATAATAGGCAAAAAGTTGTAGTGGGATAATTGTTAAAACCGGCGTAAGCATTTCTAGCGCCTTTGGTATGTAGATAACGTCTTGAGCCAATTGTTTAATCTCCTCGTCGCCTTCCGTGGCAATGGCAATAACCGGACCCTTGCGGGCTTTGATCTCTTGTATGTTGGAGGCCATCTTTTCGTAAACGCTGTCTTGGGGCGAGATAGCCATTGTGGGGAAGTTTTCGTCTATCATCGCAAGGGGGCCGTGCTTCATCTCCCCTGCGCCATAACCCTCCGCGTGAGCGTAAGAGACCTCTTTTAGCTTAAGCGCGCCTTCGTATGCTATGGGGTAATTGTATTTTCTGCCGATGTATAAAAAATCTTTGTGGCCGGCGTACTTCTCCGCTATTTTTTTAATTGCCTCTTTTTGAGATAGAACTTTTTCCATCTTTTGGGGTAGAGCCAAAAGTTCCTCTGCAATTCTTTTGCCCGTTACCAAAGACATCTGCCTTTGCCTGCCCAAAAATAATGTAAACAGAGCCAGTGCTGTAATTTGAGAAATAAAAGCTTTGGTGGAGGCCACGCCGATCTCCGGGCCCGCGTGGTTGTATATGCCGGCGTCTGTTTCTCTGGCGATAGTAGAACCGACGGTATTAACAATGCCGAGTGTAAGCGCGCCCTTTCTTTTTGCTTCTCTTATTGCCTCCAGCGTGTCGGCAGTTTCTCCCGATTGAGAGACGGCCAGCAAAATTGTTTTGTCGTTGATTATCGGTTTTCTGTATCTAAACTCCGAGCCCACCTCTACCTCTACCGGTATGCCGGCGTACTCCTCCAGCATGTACTCTCCTATTAGCCCGGCATAAAAAGCGGTGCCACAGCCAACAATAATAATCCTCTCTATTTCTTTGAGTTTTTCCTTAACGCTCTCTAGCCCGCCCAGTTTGGCCAAGCCGCTATCTACGATAAGTCTGCCGCGCAGAGTGTTGCGTACCACCTCCGGCCCCTCCATTATTTCCTTAAGCATAAAATGCTCGTAGCCGGATTTTTGCGCCTGTTCGGCGCTCCACTCTATAACTTCTGCTTGTTTGTTTATTATGTCGTGATTTAAATTATAAATATTATGGCTGGAGGGAGTAATGACCGCCACCTCACCATCGTGCAAATAGATTACATTTTTGGTGTGCCTTAAAATCGGCGTAGTGTCGGAGGCAATAAAATTTTCTCCATCGCCCAACCCCAAAACAACGGGCGCGCCCATGCGAGCTCCGATTATTTTTTCCGGCTCTTTTTTCCAGGAGACAGCCAAGCCGTAAGTGCCTTTTAGCTCGTTTAAAGATTTGGTTACCGCTTTCTCAAAATCGTTTAATTTAGCTAAGTTATAAGAAATAAGATGGGCAATAACTTCCGTGTCGGTGTCGGAAACAAAGTTACACCCATGTTTTTTGAGCGCCTCTCTAAGTTCTTTATAATTTTCTATTATGCCGTTGTGTACTACCCACACCTCTTTGTTGTTGTCGTGGTGAGGGTGAGCGTTTATTTCTGTTGGCTCACCATGAGTGGCCCAGCGTAAATGAGCAATACCGCTGGTGCCCTCAAGCGGTTGTTGCGAGAGTTTCTTTTTGAGATTATCTACTGCGCCAACGGTTTTAACGGCTCCCGATTTTGGCAAAAAAACTCCGGCCGAATCGTAGCCTCTGTACTCTAGCGAAGAAAGCCCGTCTACCAAAACGGAAACGGCGTCTTTGCCCCCGGCATAAGCAAATATCCCACACATATAAAAATTATACTCCTTTTAACGTCAGCAAACAAAAAAACATCCATTGCTGGCGGCCTTAATTAGAGCCAGTTTGCGCCCTTTTTCCCAGCTTTTTATCTCTGCCTCTCGTTTGGAGGCGCTGCTACGGGTTTTGCGTCTCTCGCTATATAAAATTTTTTTAACAGGGTGCGCTCTGGTATACGCGCCACCCGTTCCCTCTTTGTGCTCTTTAAATCGCCTCTCCAGATTGGTGGTGATGCCAGTGTAAATAGTATTATCCTTGCACAAAATTAGGTAAACGTAATACATTAAATTTTACGCGTTAGCGCCTGCCACCCAGCCGGTTGTCCAGCAAAGCTGTAGGGAGAAACCGCCGGAGGGTCTAATGATATTTAAAAGATCGCCGGTAACAAAAAGATTGGAGTATAATTTTGAGCGCATCGTTTTTGTGTCTATCTCGCTAAGCGCAACTCCACCATCGGCCATTACTGCTCTGTCGTATCCCATAAGGTTGGTAATGGTAACGGGTAACCCTTTAAGCGTGTCTACAATTTTTTTACGTTGCTCTTTGGTGATGCTGTGCACTTTTGTTTCCATGTCTATATCTTTTAGCAAAAGCGCAATGCCGGGCGCGGTGCCCTCGGGCGTAATATCTTTTAAAACATTTTTGAGTTCCCTGTTTTTATTGGCATTAAAAATTTTTACTAAATGCTCATTCAGCGCTCCGAGATCCGTGTCTGGGTAGGCGTCTATTTTTGCCGTTACCGGGCCCTCTTGCAACAGGTCTGCCACTTTGGTGGAGGAGTTTAGTATAAGCGGGCCGGAGAGGCCAAAGTGAGTAAAAAGTATTTTGCCCAATTTAGAAAATCTTTTTTTGGTGCTCGTTCCGGCGTAAAACGAGATCTTCATAAACGAAAGAGAAACGCCAGAGAGCATATGGCTCCACTGATCACTGGTGGCCAGCGGCACAATGGTTGGTGTTGGCGGTTTAACAGTGTGGCCGAGCTCTCCTAGCCAGTTAAAGCCGTCTCCCGTAGAGCCCGTCTCGGGGTGCGAGGCGCCTCCGGTGGCCAGCAGATAGCTTTTGGCGGTATACGTTTCTCCTCCCGCAATGATACCGGTAATTTTATTTTCGGTGCTCTTCGCCTCGCGCAGGATTTGTTGCACTGCAGTGTTTGTTTTAATAGTAACCTTGCCCGCTTGCATGTGTTTTAAAAGAGCGTTTACCACATCGGTTGCTTTTTCCGTTTGGGGGAAGGCGCGGTTCCTTGCCTGCACAACAAGCGGCAGGCCCAGAGACTCAAAAAAATCAAAAGTATTTTTTACGCTAAATTGAGAAAAGGGAGAAAACAAAAACGGCGCCGCCGCGCCATAATTGGCGAGGAACTCCCGCACATTGTAAATAGCGTTGGTAATATTGCAACGCCCGCCGCCGGTGATTTTGAGCTTCTCCCCCAGGGTTTTGTTCTTCTCCACTAAAAGCACGCTTTTGCCCAATGAGGCCGCATGCCCCGCCGCCATCATGCCTGAGGCGCCACCGCCGATAACAATAAGATCGTAATTGTCGTGCTTAATTTGTTCCTTACGCATGTTTTATTTTAATCAAAAATTTCCCCGCCCAACTCTTTTATGCCGATTCTCTTATCGGAGGAAAATGGGATTACCTTGTACCCCTCAAAAGCTTCGTTAACTTTTGCCATTTGTTTTTTATACTCGGACTTTTTTATTTTATCTACTTTGTTGGCCACCACTACAATCTCTTTGTCGGCATTGATGAGAGCGTCAAGGGTGTCTAGGTCGGCGTCTGTTGGGCCGATGTTGGCGTCTATTATTAGCACTACCTTTTTTTGCGTGTACGGGGAGTTAAAAAGGTACCAATAGATTAAGTTGTGCAGCCTTGCCTTGCCCTCCATAGAGGCCTTGGCGAAGCCGTACCCGGGCAGGTCTAATAAATAAAGCGACCTGTTTATGAGGTAAACATTTACCTCTTGAGTGCGGCCGGGGGTGGGGCTTGTTCTGGCCATGCCCTTTTGCCCGGTAATAGAGTTGATAACGCTAGATTTGCCCACGTTAGATCTTCCCACAAAAGCAATCTGAGGCCTATCTCCCGTAAGGATTGCGTCCTCCTTAACCACGCCCTTTATAAATTCCGCTGATTTAATAACCATGAGTATATACTTGCACGAAAACCCGTTAATGGCTAATTAGCCAGAAAGATTTTGCAAAGTGATAAAAGTAAAATCGCCGTTGTGTATGAGTGCACAATCAGTCGAGAAGCCCAAAGAGATACTTTGATATTAAAGATTTTGTTTAAATAATGCGTAACAAAAGTGCCATTGTAAACGTAGCTTGGGTCGGCCTCTCTCCGCAGCTTAATCTCCATTTGTCTAAATGGGCAACCGCCACTTAAGCCAGCCACCAAGTAATAGCTTAGAATAAGCGCCAGAGCAAAATATTTTAAGCCATCAAAAAAGTACAAAAGAGGTAAAAGTAAAATCACAATTACATACCAGCCCAAGTGTACCCATGCCACAAAATTCGCTTTATTTGCCAGGCTCATCTTATTAGACATTATTTTATTTCCACGCGCTGAGGATAAGGCCGAACATTACAAACAAAACCAGTTGGTAGCCACCCTGGATTAAAAACTTCGCCCACTTTACCTTGCCTTTGTCGTTGTTCCACATAGCGGAGCCGGCTACTGTTGGGATTATAAAAGCTGCCCATATCCATAAGGCGTTGCCTATCCCCGAAGCGCCCTTCCACCCCGCGATGTAGTAGGCCAATACCCATGCCTGGAAGAGTGTCAATAAAAATTGCACTACATATAAAGGCATGGCACTTTTTTGCATCTTTTTGCGCGCCTCAATATCCTCCGGCTTAACCCCGGCAATGGCCATCCATTTTTTGCCAAAAAGCGGCCCGTACCAAATGGCTCCCAGCACCATAGAGAGTATGGCGCAAACCCCGATTGCTAAATAGTTTACTGTTCCCATATTTTTTTAATTGGTTAAATTTATAAAGTTTACTTATATTATTTTATCATATTTTTAAAAAGAAAAACCCCAGCGGAATGGGCCCCCTGGGGGCCCTTCTCGCTGGGGTTGATAGCAGACCTAGCCGTTGTTGTGGATGATGACTGTGCTTGGGCCGATCCAGACGGATCCGGACCCACCGCAAGACTTGCACGTGATCATGTAGTTGCCGCGGGGCTCGAGGTTGAGATGTATCTTGCAGGCAGCGCAAATGCAGCTTCCTGTTCCTCTACAGTGTCCGCACTTCACTACTTCTCCAGTGCTCATGGCCTAGGCCTCCTTTCCTCGGGGTTAATGGTCCTTTGCTATCCTAATTCGTATCACCGCGGCGGTAAAAAATCAAACTATTGACAAATATTAGATAAGGTATAGTTTCTAAAGTAGAAAGGAGGTTTACTTAATAAGTGGTCTGCCTCAAGGAGGGTCAGAAACGACCAAGGTAGAAACTTCGTAGTAGGAGGAAAACAGACATGTCCAAGAACGACATCAAGTTCGGTACGAGTCTCACCCCTCCCGTTCTCGGCGGTTTCTTCGGTTCGAAGAGCCAGAAGACGGCCACCAAGGACGGCAAGACCGGTTACGGCGACACCAAGGCCGCGGCCGCCAAGGACCTCGCCAAGAAGTAGCACCTTCTCGGTACCCCGCGAATCAAGCGACCGCTCGGCATCCTGCCGACGGTCGTCTTTTGTTTTTTGGGGCCGTTTGTTTATATCCTTATAGAATCTTTAACCAAAAACTCCTCGACCCTAGTTTGCCTGATGGTCACCTCCTTCCTTGCGTGCTCCCCATTGCCACTTTGGCCTCTCCCTTTTTTGTAGCAGATAGCAATGAGAACCATGAGGATTACAAATGTTTGGGGCAAGAAGTTAATTAGCGTATCGCTAACAGAGTGAGATTTTTTATCTATTCTAATGGCGTTTAGAACCAGTAGGGCAACAGAAGCAAACAAAACTAGCCAGCCCTGCCACGTTGCCGGTGTCCACCCCCAGCCATATAGCTTTCTCTTAAACCAGTATTTTTGAGGGTTGTCTTTTAAGTATTCAACGTATTGTTTAAAGTGATTCATATTTTTTTAGCCCAGACTCTATCTACATAAACTTTTCTCCACCAAAATAAGCCGAGGTAAAATCCTCCCACCGCGCCGGCCAGCCAAATGGCGGCTTGGAGCGCCGGGTGCAGGGCGCAATTTCCGTAAAAGGTTACCAGCTTACCTTGGCTCCCGGCCCAGTTTAAATAATTTATTTCTATAAAGGCGTGGAAGTCTAAGCTCAAAATCAGCCCCAAAAAAGTTGTGACGATTAAGTAAACTATCTTTTTGATTTTAGTCGGCTCCCCCGCTGCTCTAAACATGATTTTATAATTACTTGTTATTATATCATTTTTTTGGCGCTCATCGAGATGGACTAATTCTTTACCCTTACAATCTTCTTGGCGACAGAATCGACAAAAAGCCTAAAGGCTGGGCGCTTCTCCTTTTCGTAAACTATTTTTACCCCAATCAGGTGATTATTCGTGCAAGTGAGGTCTTTTCTGGAGATAGAGACTTTTGGTTCAGCAATGCGGTCTATGTACATTCTGCGAAGATTACCCGGACCGTCCTTCTGGTAAAAACAAACAAGAGAATCACACTTTTGGCATGATATTCTCAAAAGGCGGCTGTAACCGCCCCGAGCCCTTTTATATTTGTCATTCTTAAGTTTCATGTTTTTATGGATCCTTCGGAGTCCGAACCCTGCTTAAGCTCGGCTGATGTCTGTGATCTAGAACCAAGTGGTTCATTACCCCGCAAGGCTTACGCGACTCATTTTAGTATAGCATTTCGATGCAACTCGAGCGCTATCCAATTTTATTATTATATTTAACTCAATTAGAGCTTAAGACAACCTAGCCTACTGTCTAAGCAAGAAATTCGGATTTTTTAAAATAATTTCATTTATGTCAGAGAAAAATGACATAACATTGTATGCAGTTATCGGTGCCTCCCCGGGATGTGCGCAGTGGTTTCTCATGTCAAAACAACTTTTTAATCTAGTATGTTGATTTAAATCTACCAAGCCCAGACCTTCTATGATCCATAAAATATCATTATCAAAAACCTCCTTTAAATCATCTAGGGATGTTACCTTAAATATTTTGTTATACCTTTTAAATCTGCCTGTTTGTGAGCTGGCCATTTTAGCAGACATAATATTAAAGTCCACAAAACCAATTTGTTCTACTTTTCTTTGAATTTGATCTATACCAGCACACCAACCCAGAACAATAGCGGCTCTCAAAAAACCTTGTTTTGCACAATTTACAGCCTCTTTTAAATAAATATTCTGATCTTGATTTGAAATACTTTGCAACAGACCGTCGTAGGTGTTGCCTAAAGGATTAGTAAGGCATTTTCCTGTCTGTAATTTTAAAATAAGGTCATCATTAAAAGATGCTGTCAGCATTTTTAAATCCTTCAGAAAGCCTGCTTTGAGGTTGCCTTTTGAAGATGAAACTTTTAAAAGATGTTCAAAGCCGGCATCATATTTTTTTAAATCCTCATCAGAAAAACCAACCGAAATGAAATTAGTTTTCAGAGAATCAAACCATTTTTTAGAGAGTGTCTCCACCGCCAAGAGAAGAGCACTTTTGTGGATTTGCCCTGTTTTAGATTTTTCGTTGGCTATTTTACCTTTTAAAGATTTTAAATCTGAAAGAAATAATTTTAATTCTGAAGTATCAGCCATTTTTTAATTAGCTAATTGTTTTATAATTTTAATAAGCTCTTTTTTGCCTTCAGAACTTAAAGATATATAAATCCCCATTTTATATTCTTCATTAAAAAGCCCTTTCTGTTTTTTAAAATTAGAAGCAAAGTTTGCTGAGTCAAAACATTTATAAGCGTCGCATTGTTGTCTTATGAATTCGGTATTGAACTTAAATTCACCTGTCTGGATAGCATTTCTTAGAGATTCAAGGAGAGCTAATTTTATTTGGGATTCAGACATTTTCGATGATTTTAAATCGTCAAAAACAGGTTTATATTCGCCCCCCTCCTTATAAAATATATTATTTATTTCATCTAAGGTTACCCCTTGGTCTAATAATTTTTTTGCTTTCAAATGGAGATCCGCTAATTTTATTTCTTGCTGATTTCCATGTTCGTCGTCGACAGCCTTGGAATTATCTATTTTGGATTCATTTGGTTTTTGTGGTAAATCTTTTGTAGGGCTTTTGGATTTTTCTTGGTTCGAAATAATACTTGTAAGTAAAATTTCAAAACATTTTTCTTGTAAATTAGCTGGGCATAATTTAACTATCTCTAACACTTTTTTTATCTCTGCTTCTATTTTTTCCAACATTGTTTTATATATTAATGTCAATTATAATTTGACGCGTCTCGAGCGGCGCTCAATTTGGCTGCCAGACAAGGATTCGAACCTCGATTAATGGCTTCAAAGGCCACTGTCCTACCATTAGACGATCTGGCAATTAATTGCATTTATAACACAATTTTCTTTATCTTTCCAGCCCCAAACAAAAAAATGCCGAGCGGGGTGGCCCACTCGGCGGAAACGCGTTGGCGGAAGGATAGCTAGTTGCTCTTCATAGACTTGAGGACCAACTCATCTCGGCACTGGTACGCATGCCTGCCCGTATCCACTACCGCAATCCCACTGCTCCAGTGGAGCAAGTAGCACGTGTTGCAAGGGTAGCTGGCAGAAGTGCCGTCTTTGCTTGTCGAAAGGACGCACATCCTTTCCGGCTCAACAATAATCACACCACCACAATCTGTTCTGGAACACCTCGTCGTGTAGCCCATGAGCGCCTCCTTGGCGTTTGCTGTTCTACTCTTGTTCTACCAGCAAACCACCAGAGAGTCAACAAATAATACAATTGGCCCAAAAAGAAAACAGGCGACGGGGCAAAACCCCACCGCCTGCACAAATGTGCTCGGCTAGCGCTTAGGCCAGGAGTTCAACATACTCCGCGGCTTCGGCAACCTTGGCCGCAACCACCTCCGGGGGGAACATCTCCTTCGCCCAATTCGTGGCGAATTCGATACTGTTGTGGAAGGCTCCTTGTGTTCTGAGAACCTCAATTGGCTTTTTGCCCCACTCCTTGGCGAGGCCAAAGACCACATGCTGGACCCACGCCGGGTTGAGGGCCTGCGAGACATCCGCATCGCGCAGAATCCTGGCGGGCAAGTTGACCTTGTCCGAGGGGATCTCGTACGGGAACTGCGTTAGTTGGATAAGGTTCTCTATCTCGGCGAGATGGTCCCAGTCTTCCGGCAAGATGTACTTGCGCAGAGCGGCAACTGCCCGCTCAATGTTGACCGAGTCGGGCCCTGCCACGCCCGTGTGGTCGAAATCGTGGAACATGGCGGCAATCAGCAGGTTCCGCATCTTGCGAGCGGAAAAGTACTTTCCATAAAAGAGGCACGCAGAGTAACACAGCCACATTACATGATACAGATGACGGAAGTTGTGGTACGGGTTATCCAGATTTTGCGCGTGGTAAAAAATGAGGCGGATATAGTAAACGAGGTTGCCCTCGTAAAGGCCAGAGCGGTTCTTGATAATATCAGGGATACTGCCACAAGCCTCACTCGTTTGCATGGTCTCCTCCCGTGGTTGATGGTTGTAAATCCGACTTTACCTTACCAGTAAATATCGTTTTCGTCAATATAAAATGTGGGCGAGAGCTACATTTCGTCTACAAAGCTTTTGATGTTTTCTTTGGCCCTTAGCGAGGCGTCAAATGGAATAGTAAAATAAAAAGTTGTGCCCTTTGTTTCTATTGAGTTAAACCAAAGCTCCCCCCCGTGCACTTTAATAATATTTTTGGCGATGTATAGACCCAAACCGGTACCTCCTTGCTTAACTTTAAGAGCGTTGTCGGCTCTAAAAAATTTGGTAAATATTTTACCTTTTTCCGCCTCGGGTATGCCAATGCCGCTGTCTTTAACCGAAATTCTCACGGAGTTGCCAAAACTCTCTAGTTTTATTTCTATTTTGCCACCCTCCGGAGTATAGCTGATAGCGTTATCTATTAAGTTTCCCAGCGCCAAATTTATTTTCCACGGATCAATGGTGAGAGGAGGCAATCCCGGCGAGGTGTTTATAAATTCCAATATTACTCTTTTTTGCTCGGCGGGTATTTTAAAGTTTTCTATGGTCTTTTTAATAACTTCCTCAATAGAACTATTTTTAAAATTGTAACCGAGAGTAGATTCTTCCGTCTCTTTAACTCCCATTAGGTCGCTAACCAGTCGGATCATTTTCTCATTGGTATCGTAGGCGGTATCTAGTAGCTCTTTTTGTTGCGGGGTTATGCACGTTAAGTTGGCCGACATTATGGCCTGTAGCGCCCACTTCATTTTAGCCATCGGTGATTTTAGTTGATGAGTGGCGATACTCATAAACTCCGATTTTATTTTATCGGTCCGTACCATTCTGTCGTGGTCGTCTTTAAGGTGTTTGTTATCTTCTTCCAGATGGGCGTTGTTGTCTTTAAGTTTTAGCGCCTCGTATATTAAATAACCTGAAACGGGGGCAAAAATTAAAAGCAGTATAATTAAAAAGTTGTCGCTAAGTAGGCTAGGCATTGGGGGTGTTTATGCTTATTATTTTAGCTAAAGCCAGCTCTAGTGGCAATTGTGGCAAGTACGGATTAGAGCGCGCATGGTGGGAGTCGAGCAAAATCCTTAGAGCGTTTTCCATGTTTGGCTGGGCAATTTTTTCTTTTTGTTTTGTTAAGAACTCAAACTCTCGCTCGCCCAAATCTTTGGCCAGTTGCTTTTGCAGGTTGGGCGCCATCTTCATAATTAGCATTGCCCGAAAATCTCGCAAAATAAGTTTTATAAAAAGATTGGGGTCGATGTTTTTCTCTAGCGCTTGGTTTATTGAGGCCAACCCTTGTTCTGCGTTTTTTTCTACAACAGCCAAAACAAAGCCCTCTATTAGGTCTCTCGCCGGAGCCGATAAAATTTCTCTTGTTCGCGCGCCCTCGATTTTATTTTCCCCCAGGCCAAACAATTTATCTAGTAACCCTTGGGCGTCTCTAAAAGAACCCTCGGCAAATAATGCTATCAACCCGGCCGACTCGTTATCTAAATCAAATCCTTCTTTTTTTGCTGTTTTAATTACTGCTTGGCGCAAAATAGTCTCCGGTATTTTATGGAAAGAAAAAGTTTGGCATCTTGAGATAATTGTTTCCGGCACCTTCTCCAGCTCGGTGGTGGCCAGTATAAAAATCACGTGCCGAGGCGGCTCCTCCAGTGTTTTGAGCAAAGCGTTAAAGGCCTCTTTGGTAAGCATGTGCACTTCGTCTATGATGTAAACCTTAAATTTGCTTTGCAGAGGAGAAAAACGCGCAGCGTCACGTAGCGCCCGGATCTCGTCTATACCCCGAGAGGAGGCGGCGTCTATTTCCATTAGGTCAACGTCGGCGCAGCCAACCTCTCTTGCCAAAATTCTGGCTGTGCTTGTTTTGCCTGTGCCACGAGGCCCACTAAATAAGTAGGCGTGACTAATGCGGTCTAGTTTAACGGCATTTTTTAAAATACCAACGATATGGTCTTGCCCCAAAACATCGGCAAAGCTTTGCGGTCGGTATTTTCTATAAAGAGCTAGGTTGTTGTCCATTTTGCTCGTCTTTTTTTACATCAAAAACTATAAATTTGTAACCCGCAAAGTTCCAAAACAGAGCAACAACAGCAGAGACCGTGGCGGCTAATTGAGCCCAAGTTTCCGGACGCATATTGTTTAGCGGGCCGACAACGTCTACCAGAACCTTATCTACCCCAATGTTAATAAAAAATCCGACAATACTAACAACAAAGAACTGGAAAAATTCCTTACCCGCCGTTTCGGTTGAGCTTCTTTTAAAAACCCAAAATTTATTCCAAAAATAACTATTTACAACGGCCACGATAAAAGAGGTGGCTTTAAATACAGACTGCTCCGTTCCCTGGGATACTCCGGTTATAAAAATTAGCATATTGAGCACTCCCATATCTACAAGGAAGTTCATCCCGCCGACTAAAACAAATTTGGCAACTTGGTATAAGGAGGGCATAATTTTTTCCAAGAGGCCGACAGTAAACATGCCGACGGCGCAAATTATGGGGAAAAGGATGGGCAAAAACTTTGCAATCGGAAGTATTTTAGCAAAGGTTTGGTTAACGCTGGCCAAATTCTTGGCGATAAAAAACATTAAGGATCCGCAAACCAATCCAATAATAAAAGCCAATACGATATCTTTTTTGTTTTTCATTTTATTTAAATAAAATAATTTTTAATTAAATGCCCTCTTCTTTTAATTTTTCTATAAGTTGTTTGGCGTCTCTGGAGAATTTTTTGGGAGTGCGAACATTTATTTTTATCAGTAAGTCTCCCCTTGTTTTGCTGGGGTGCGGCACACCCTTGCCTCTTACCCTAAGCACCTCTCCGGAATCCGTACCGGCCGGTATTTTTATTTTTATTAGGCCATCCAGGGTTTGCGTCTCTTTTTCTGCTCCCAGCAGGGCGTCGGAAATTTTGATGTCCAAATTTGTCCATAAATTGAAGCCCTCTCTTTGAAAATTTGAGTTTTTGCCTACATGTATTCTAGCATATAAGTCGCCCGGCTGACCATTTTTTATGGCCTCGCCCTCTCCCGACATTCTGAGGGTTTCTCCGTCTTCTATGCCGCTAGGTATTTTTATCGCCAGTTCCTCGTTTTTGGAAACAATGCCCTGGCCTTTGCAGTTGTGGCACTTTTTACTGATGATTTTTCCCCGCCCGTCGCATTTGTCGCATTCTCTAATGGTCGATACATTACCCAGAAAAGTTTTTTTAACTTCGTGGATTTGCCCGCTGCCTCGGCATTTATCGCAAGTTTTTACTTCTGACCCCGGTTCGGCGCCTTCGCCTTTGCACACTTGGCAAACGGAATTCCTGTTTAGTATAACTTTTCTCTCCGCGCCAAAGACCGCCTCTTTAAAATCTATTTCTATGTCTATAAAAATATTTCTACCGACTTTTTGTTTGGTGGAACGCCTCGCGCCACCGCCAAAAAGATCTCCAAAAATATCACCCATGTCGAACTCTACCCCACCCTGATTTTGATTTTGGAATCCGGAAAAATCAAAACCGCTAAAATCAAAACCACTGGCGCCAAACGGGCCGCCCTGACCAGCGCCCCCTTGCCCGCCCTCAAACGTTTTTCCGTAAGTGTCGTAGGTGGATCTTTTTTGGTCGTCGGAAAGAATCTGATAAGCTTCGTTTATCTCTTTAAATTTAGTATCCTCCCCTTTGTTTTTATCGGGGTGGTGTTTATGGGCCAAGGTGCGATAGGCCTTTTTTATTTCCTCCTTGGAGGAGTTTTTGGTAACGCCCAAAACTTCGTAGTAATCCTTACTCATTTATATGATTTTAACAGATTTTTGCTGGTTTGTCTGTTCTACTTTTTCTCCTCAAAATCGGCGTCTTTGATTTTGTCTTCCGGTTTTTTATTTTCTCCCTCCGGATTATTTCCCGTTCCGGGCTGCTCGCCCTGTGGCTGTTGCTTATACATCGCCTCGCCTATGGTTTGCAGAACTTTAGAGAGCTCGTCGGTAGCGGTTTTAATTGCCGCGGCGTCTTGGCTGTCTTTGACCGCCTTAAGGGCGGTGATTTTGTCTTCTACGTTTTTCTTAATGTCGGCAGACACTTTATCGCCTGCACCTGCCTGACCGGCGGGCAGGTCTCTTAAAGATTTCTCCGCGCTGTAAACGAGTGTATCGGCGACATTGCGAAGTTCCACCAGCTCCCTTTTCTTTTTGTCGTCCTCAACGTGCGCTTCGGCGTCTTTTTTCATTTTTTCTATATCATCTTTGGTTAGGCCCGAGGATGCCTCGATTTTAACCGCCTGCTCTTTGCCCGTGGCCTTGTCTTTGGCCTTAACATTTAATATGCCATTTACGTCTATATCAAAGGTGACTTCAATTTGAGGCATGCCGCGAGGAGATGGCGGGATACCATCTAGTAAAAATTTTCCGAGAGTTTTATTGTCGGCAGCCATCTCTCTTTCTCCCTGTACGATGTGGATTTCTACCGAT
>JAHFLR010000043.1 GCA_023244795.1 bacterium | reverse complement strand
CCGATCCGCAAATGTTTTCTTATAGGCCTAGCGCTAATACCGGCCAATAATAAATATGATGAGAATATTAACAACGTTGATATTTTTGGGAGGCGCGATCGCCATGTTTTTTGGATTAACCATTCCCTCGTTAAATGACATAAAAGCCAGCAGTATCAAAGATGCTAGGCTCACGGAGGCGCTAAAAGAATTCGATAACTTGGAAAAAATAAGAAACGACATCTTGGCCAAATATGGCAGCATCAGCAACGAAGATAACGCCAAGTTGGACCGAGCGCTACCAAAGCAAATAAGCGCAGTCAACCTTGTTTACCAAATAGACGACATGGCCAAATCTCGCGGCATGATTCTAAAGAATATTAACATTGAAGAGCCAAAATCCGGCAAGAAGGCAGAGCTCACTCCATCCGGCGAGCCGGCTAAATACAACTCTGTGGCCCTAGTCTTTACCGCTACCGGCTCTTACGAAGTGTTCTTAAACTTTTTATCCGATCTAGAGAAGAGCTTACAAGTTATGGATATCAAAGAGATTAGTTTTAATTCTTCGGGCAAGGTCGATTCTTATGATTTTAGCGTAAAAGCCGTAACCTATTATGCAGGGAATTAGCAAAACATTAAAATTCGTTGTAGCGCTTGCTCTTATTTTGGGGTTAGCCGGTTATTACGTTTATTACACCTACACACAGGCTCCGGAAGCGGCCACTGGGGTCATCACCGAAGTGCAAGGAGAGAACTTGTTTGGAGAAGACTTTCAACAGGTGGCCAATATCTTAAAGAATCTCAAACTCGACACCGCTTTTTTAAACGACCCCACTTTTACCAGCCTTCGGGATTTTTACAAAAGACCGCCATCAGAGGAAGCTGGTATTAGCAATCCGTTTACCAGTTTTTAATCAAATATTTTTAAAATAAAATGCGCTTTACGGACATTCTCCTAAAAAAGGGAATAGTTAGCCAAGATGCTATTAACGAAGCTTCTCGAATTTCTCATGACAGCGGCAGTAACCTAGAGGGTTTGCTTGTGGCCCGAGGCATCTCGAGCGAAGAAATCATTAAAGCCAAAGCCGAAGCGTTGGGCATACCATATAAAATAATCGGAGACACCAAGGTGCCGTTTGAGGTTCTTAAATATATCCCCGAGGAAACAGCGACACACTACAAAGTTGTTCCGCTGGGGGCAGACAAAAAAAATCTTGATGTCGGAATGATTAACCCAGAGGACACCGAGGCCAAAGATGCCCTGCAGTTTTTGCTTTCTCGAATGGGTATCGGATATAAAATTTACATAATCTCGCAAGAAGATTTCGATAAAGTTTTGAGTGAGTACGAGGGGCTCAGCGGCGAGGCAACACAAGTTTTGGGAGAGCTGGAGACGGAATTGACCGAAAAAATAAAGGGCTCCGGTTTACAGCAGGCCCTAGACGGAGGGGGCACGGCAAACCTAACAGAAGAAGCCCCGGTTACCAAAATGGTGGCGGTTATATTGAGGCACGCCATCTCTGGCAAAGCTTCCGACATTCACATCGAACCGGGCAGAGACAAACTAAGGGTTAGATTTAGAGTAGACGGTATTTTGTACACTAGTTTATTGTTGCCTCTGAGCGTTCACGAATCAATCATTTCTCGAATAAAAATTCTCTGTAATATGAAGCTGGACGAAAAGCGTAAGCCGCAAGACGGCCGGTTTAGCGCCAGAATAGATAATCGCGATGTGGATTTCCGCGTTTCTTCGTTGCCTACTTTTTGGGGAGAGAAAATGGCTATCCGTATTTTGGATACCGAAGCCGGAGTGAGAACTCTCGAGGATCTCGGTTTCTCTAAAGAAAACACCGCCAAGATAAGAACCGCCCTCAATGCCCCGTATGGTATGATTTTGCTTACTGGGCCTACCGGTTCCGGAAAATCAACCACTCTTTATGCCATGTTGCAGGAGCTGGATAGAACCAAAAACAATGTTATTAGCTTGGAGGACCCGGTTGAGTACAATATCACTGGTGTTAACCAGTCTCAGGTTAAGCCGGAGATTGGTTACGATTTCGCCAGCGGTTTGCGCTCTATTTTAAGGCAGGATCCAAACATCATTATGGTGGGCGAGATTAGAGACAAAGAAACCGCGGGGCTTGCAATCAACGCCGCGCTTACCGGCCACTTGGTGCTCTCCACCTTGCACACCAACTCGGCTGCCGGTGTGGTACCGAGGCTTATTGATATGGGGGTGGATCCGTACCTTTTGGCGCCTACGCTGGTTTTGGCTGTCGGCCAAAGGCTGGTGGGCAGATTGTGCCCCGACTCTAAAGACGAAATCAAAATCGAGGGCGCTATTAAATCAAGAGTAGAAAATGTGTTGGCCCAAACTCCGGAGTCGGTTAAAAGTAATATTAAAATTCCGGCCGTAGTTTACCAGCCAAAAGTTTCCGGTACTTGCCCCAAGGGAGTTTCCGGCAGAATTGTGGTAGCCGAAACGTTGCCTATTACCAGAGAGATTAAAGATATCATTTACAAAAACCCCACCGAATCGGCGGTTATGGACGTTGCCAGGCAACAGGGCATGATTACCGTGGCCGAAGACGCCCTGATTAAAATATTCGATGGCGTGGTTGGTATAGACTCTTTGGGTAGTGTATAATTAAAACAATTATGGATAAAAAATACACGGTACTTATAGTAGACGACGACGAATTCTTGTTAGATATGTACTCTACCAAATTTAGAGAAGCCGGTTTTAATGTGGAGGTTGCGCACAAAGGTACTATTGCTTTAGAAAAGCTAAGAGGCGGCTTTAAGCCGGAGGTAATGCTGTTAGACGTTGTAATGCCAGAGATGGACGGTTTTGAGGTGCTACACGAAATAAAAAAAGAGGGTTTGTGCAAAGATGTTATCTTGGTTATCCTCTCTAACCTTGGGCAAAAAGAAGATATTGAGCGGGGCCATAACTTGGGCGCCGACGATTACTTGGTTAAGGCCTACCTTACTCCTAAAGAAGTGGTGCAAAAAATAGAAGACATCATTCGCAGCAAAAAAAGTAAATAAAAAAAACAAAATGGAAGACCCCAAAAAACTTTTAGAAAATCTTTTACTGACTGTTATAAAAGAAGATGCCTCCGATTTGCATTTATCGGTCGGTCGCAATCCCTCTATCCGAGTATCGGGTAGTTTGATCCCCCTAGTTAAAGAGCCAATTTTAACTCCGGAGATGACAGAAGCGCTAACAATGGAAATGCTTGAGCCAGGCGAAAGGGAGGTTCTTAAACGAGAGAAAGAGTTAGATTTCTCCTACGATTTTCAGGGCAAGGCCAGATTTAGGGGAAATGCTTATTCTCAAAGGGGTTTTTGGAGCGTGGCGTTGCGATTAATCCCCACTAAAATCTCTACTCCCAAAGAGTTAAATTTGCCAGACATCCTCTTGGAGTTTGCCAAGAGAGAGCAGGGATTTTTTTTGGTTGTTGGCCCTATTGGGCATGGCAAGTCAACTACACTGGCCTCGCTCATAGACCACATTAATCATACGCGCGCGGAACACATTTTAACCGTTGAAGACCCAATCGAATATATTTTTAATCAAGATAAATCAATTATCGACCAGCGCGAGGTAAGAGTAGACACTTCCGATTTTAAGCGCGCCCTTAAGTCTCTTTTTAGAGAAGATGTTAACGTGGGCATGATTGGCGAGATGAGAGACCTGGAAACCATTTCCACCGCGCTCACCGCCGCCGAAACCGGTCATCTTATTTTTTCCACCCTCCACACCAACAACGCCGCTCAAACTATAGACCGCATCATCGACTCTTTCCCTTCTGACCAGCAAAATCAGGTTCGTTTGCAGCTTTCCAACGCCCTGCTGGGAGTTTTTTCTCAGCGCTTGGTGCCGAGAGTGTCTGGCGGCAGAGTCCCGGCTTATGAGTTGTTGATTTGCAACTCGGCGATTAAAAATTTAATCAGAGAAAATAGAACTCACGAAATAGATATTGTTATCGAAACCAGTTTTGAGCAAGGCATGATGAGCATGAACCGCTCCTTGGCGGATTTAATCAGAAGCGGGGAGGTTTTGCCGGAAAATGCCGTAATGTATTCTCTAGACCCCAAGGGCTTGGAGAATCTAATGTAACAAAAGCCACAGATGTTATATAAGTATCAATCGACAACTCAGGCCGGCCAAAAACAAAATGGAAACATCGATGCTCCCAGCGTGGATATTGCCATCTCCTCGCTTCAGCGGCGTGGGCTGATAGTGTCATCCATAGAGCCAGTAGAGCAGAAGGGAGGCTTTTTTGGCTCTTCGCTTTTTCAAACCATAAAAAATAAAGATGTGGTGATTCTTTCCCGCCAATTGGCCACCCTATTTGAGGCCAAGGTGCCGGTGGTGGAATCTTTTAAATTATTGGCGGCGGAATCTCCCAACCCGGCAATGAGGCAGAAGTTGGCGGAGGTGGTGGGCGATATCCAAGGCGGTATCTCTATGTCGCAAGCTATGGCCAGACACCCGGAGGTTTTCTCCAAGTTTTACGTAAATATCATCAGAATCGGCGAGGAGTCGGGCAAACTAGACGAAATGTTTAATCACATGGCCGATTATATGGAGAGAAATTACGAGTTAACTTCCAGGGCCAAAAACGCCCTACTTTATCCGGCTTTTGTTATCTCCACTTTTATTGTGATTATGATTTTGATGCTCGCCATTGTTATTCCTCGCTTGGCGGTGGTACTTAAAGATCTAGGTGGTCAACTGCCCATTTATACTAGGATTCTATTGGGTTTTAGCGATTTTATACGCAATACGTGGTTTTTTATTCTGGCCGTGTTGGCAATTGGCACTGTGTTTATTTGGCGGTACTTCCAAACTACCGCCGGCAAAATGGTTTCCTCTCGATTGTTAATCTCCGTTCCTTACGTTGGAGATATCTACCGCAAGATTTATTTGGCCCGTCTTTCCGATAACTTAAGCACTCTTTTGGGCAGCGGTATTCCTGTGTTAACCGCTTTGGAGATTACTTCCGACGTGGTGGGCAACGAAGTTTACAGAGCCATTCTTTTGGAATCGGCGCAGGCGGTTAAATCGGGCAGCTCTCTCTCCAGCGCATTTTCCCAATACGACGATATCCCTGGCCTAGTGTCGCAAATGGCCAAGATTGGAGAAGAAGGTGGCAAACTGACTTTTGTGCTTACTACCATGGCCAGGTTTTATAAAAGAGAAGTAGACAACCTGGTAGAAAATCTCGTAGGCCTTATTGAGCCGGTGATGATTGTTATTTTGGGCTTGGCGGTGGGCTTTTTGGTAATGGCCGTTTTGGGGCCGATTTACAGCATCACCAGTACGATTTAATAAGATATCCACAGAGAAATGGGTTAATATTGGCGTTTTGAGCTATAATTAACGAAGTATTAATTAACAAATTGGTCGAAACAATTTTTTAAATAAAGTTATTATTAAAAACTAATTATTAAAATGATTAAAAGTAATAAAAAAGGTTTTACGCTTATTGAGTTGTTGGTCGTTATCGCCATTATCGGTATCCTCTCCTCTGTCGTTATCGCTTCCATGAACAGCGCCAGGCAGAAATCAAGAGACGCAAGAAGAATCAGCGATATCGCTAACGTTAAAACAGCGCTGGAGATGTCTTACGACAAAAACGGACAAGTATACCCGGCATCATCCGGAGTTACTGCCGCTACTTTTGCCACCGACTTGGCTGGCTTGGTAACAGACAACCTGATTCCTAGCTTGCCAAAGGATCCAGTAGCGGGAAGCGCCACTAATTACTATGTCTATGCGGCCTCCAAAACAGACGGAACTGCTTGTACAGCAGCAGCCAAGGATTGCCAGTCATATCATTTGGCGTCAATACTAGAAGATTCCGCCAACCCGGCTCTTGCTAACGATGCTGACAGCACAGCCATTTTCGACGGAGCAAAAACGGGATGTGCCGCCCTGGCGCCGCTACCGATAACTGCTACGACGTTAAGCCATAATCTAACTTCTTAGATTA
>JAHFLR010000042.1 GCA_023244795.1 bacterium | reverse complement strand
TATCGTTTCCGGTAACCATCCACTTCTCTCCGTAATTTCTTGCAACAGTTGTTGAACACTGCAAGCCCGAGCAAGTTACGGGCGCTTGCGATGACGGTATTGTACTTAGTATTTGCGCTTGCGCTATTTTGGCCGCGTAGCCACCAGAGATTAGCAAGTTGGCAAAAGCCGAGAGGGCGATGAGACTCAAAACAACAGCGGTTATTACCCCGCCGCTTACCGGCATGCCCCTCTTTCTTCTTATCATCAAGATGATTATAAGAAGAATCAAAACCAGCAAAAGAACTCCCGTTGCTATCATGGTGGTATTAATTGTGGCGGGCTCAACGGGTATGGGTAGCGGAGCTGCCATTTGTTGGCATTTCGGCGAGTTGATATCGCTACAGTCGTAAACTCCCTGATATTGATCCACTAATGCATCTTTAGAATCGTAAACCTCCGCTTTTAATTTTAGGTAGGTATAATCTTTATCGGCGGTAAAATCTTTTTTGTCGGCCGACATTTCGGAGGTGATATCTCCGCTGTACTCTAACTTGCTTATCTCGGTGTCGTTTTTATCGTAAAGAGTAACGACAACTTTACCTTTGGTGTCTAAGTTAGAAGTATTATGGAAACAAGTAAAAAGGGTTGCCTTCTCTCCGCTCTTGAGGGGAAAATTTGTTAGGGCCGGATAATTTAACCTTGGCCTTTCTAGCTCGCTTAGCGCTCTGATATTTACTATGGTTTTTTCTTCTCCTGAGGTTGCCGTGATTCTTACGGCATACACGGGAGCCTCAATCTTATCTATTTTATAAGTTAAATCTTTAGAAGAATTGGCCGGAATTTGCACCTCCTCTGTGTTTGATTTTATCTTATCCGCTTCGTCTAAGCTGTCCCAATAAAATAGTTCGTATTTTATTTTGGCCGTTTTGACTTCCTTACTATTATTTTTTAATGGTTGAGTAATAACAGCCTCCTTGCCCGGATCTATAACCGGCCAATTACCCACATGGATGTAGGGCTGACCGTTTACTTTGGTTTGAGACCTATCAAACATCAGAGTGTCGGTACTAAGTGATTTTATTTTAAAATCGCTGGCTCCTATTATAACCTCGTTAGTAAAAGGCAAGCCTCCCAAGTTAAATTTTTTGCCCACGGAAAAATAATAAGAAGCACGATAACTACCGCCGGCTATATCGCTTGGCACTTGCCAATTAAAATTTATTCTCTTGTCTTTTAGAGCATCGATGGAGACCTTCTCTACTCCAAAAAATTCGTCAATTATGTTGTGACCCTCCGTCGTATAGTTAGAATTAAATCTGGCGAGCCTTACAAACAAGTAGCCGTCAACAACTGGGTAGTTGTTGGAGTTTATTAAGGAACCGCTAAATTTTACCGTATCCCCCGGCCCGTATTCCATTTGGTCGGTAGATATACTAACTTTTACGCTCGGGAATTTATAATAATCAAAACAATTAACTGCGCCACTCTCTTGAGCAACGGCGGGCAAACTTACGCCCATCATTATCGCCGCAAAAATTAGCGCTAAGAATATTTTTAACTTATTCATTTTTATTTTTAAATTAAACTTTTTGACCTTTTACTTATTTGAATACCCACTATTAATAATTTTTAAGTTAACGTCAACGGTGGCAGTAGCGCCATTATTGGATGTCCCTTTTATTGTTATTGTTTTGGTGCTCTGAGCGCTACTGTTAGGAACATTGGTAACATAAAAAGTAGCACCGGTTGCAAATTGGCCGCTAGTTAGCCGCGTCTGCAAAAAGGTGCCTGTACCCACTGGAGTGCCGCCAGGCACGGTAAAGTCAACGTAACTACCACTAAAACCGGCAAGCGGATTAACGGTAATTTTGACGGTGCTGGAGTTTCTACTCCCCGTCTCCCTGGAATCCAAATCGGCAATCAAATCGTTGGATTTGGAGAGCGTAAAACCAATGGGCTTAACAACAACAGCTCCTCCCGTTTGGCAAAGGTTGTTGGTGTCGCCAAACAATTTGTTGGTTGTTAAATTTTTCATTTGCCAAATAAACGGATAGCTTCCCTCTGCGGGGGCTTTTAAGTGAACACTAAAGATATGACCGATACCAGCCGACACTGTTGAGCTTAAATCATTACCACTAACACTTGTCCAGCCCGGGCTTAGGAGAGAAAGGATGTAATTACCGGCTGTCCAATTGGTGGTGCTGCTGTTAACCATACCGAGAGACACATCAAAGTATTGGCCAGCTACAGGGTTAAGCGGATTGGGGTTGCAAGACGAAGCTTGGGCACCATCGGTCGGAGCAGTAACACTAATTGTGCCAGAGGGAATCGGATCGTTACTGGAGCAATATGAGCCACCCGATAGCTGACAAGTATTAGAGAAAGTTCCAGGAGTATTACCGGCCGTGCAGCTAAAAACTCTATTGGTACCGTTCCACCCCGTAGCCGAACAAGTGCCCGAACCCGGTACCGCATTAATAAATGTATTACCGGCGGAACCATAATCGCAATTAATAGTAAAATTACCGCCCGCTACTACAGACGCAGTGGAAACAGAACCGCTCTTAAAAGGCAGCGGGGTGCAGCAAGCGCCGTTGCTTGTGCAAGTTGCGCTACAAGTTTTTGGGCAAGTGCCGTTACCATTGCCGTGAGTGGCATCGCCCAAGTCACACGCCTCAGCGCCATTTTTAATTCCGTCACCGCAATAGGTCACCGCGACGGAAGCCGACTTAAGAGTAGCCGATTGACTTAAGCCATCCCAGCAGGAAAGATAAAAAGTTGCGCTCCTGTCTAGTGCGATTGTTTGGCTCCCGCTTGGAGCAAGGTAAGCGTCCGGAAAGGCTGAGACAGCTGTGCCGTCATCATTATGGCGGCCGTACCCCCAACAGCCGGTAGCTAGCCCGTTGGGCGAGCTTGATGTCCAAGTTAGCGTCGTATTACCATTTTGGGCAATTGAGGTTGGACTTGCAGAAAGAGAAGAGGTGGGCATGCTAGCGACGGTAAAATAAATCGGGTAATCATAGGCGCAATTCCCTTGGGCAAACGTCCCGTAATAACACGCCGTCTGGCCGTTGGTACCGCCACGAACATAAATTATATAGGTTCCCGGAGTCGTTGGAGCGGTAAAATACGCCGTACCGGTACGAGTTACGCCTCCCGTATTTCTGTTAGGATCTCCATACACAATAGGCTGTTGGTAAAGATTGCCATTCCAGCTTGGGATTGCAAGCATATTCCCAGAGGTGTCCCCGTTACTGCAATACCCTCCGCTTTCTTGACCGTAAAATGTGATTGTTGACCCCGGAGCGTATATGACTGTGTCGAGTTGGGCAGCAAGGTTTATGTTAACGGTAAAACTTATCGTTTGGCTCTCCACCCAGTGGGCACTCGCTGACCAGGTAGTTGCCATTGCGTTGCTGCTAAATAAAAATACTCCGCAAAAAATCAAAAGCAATATGATGGTCGGTGGAATTTGCCCGCCCACTTTCTTTTTCTTTAAAAACATAAAAACAATAGCAAGCAACGCGACCAGAACTACAATCACGGCATACATTAAATTTTTATAACCGCTTGGCTGCTTGTCGTTTCCCAAATTTACCGCTTCTGGGATTTTTGATTTTGTTTCAACACTAAAAACACTTTGATCTAAAACATTTCCATTATCATCTTTGAGGATAACTGTAGCGGCCGGGTTTTTGCAGTTGTTCGTAACCGGAATTTCTATAACGCTTCCCTGATTAGCGTCGTCGATATATTTGCTCAAAGGAGTGGCGCAATCTGCGCCGACGGAATCTTTTAAAACTACTCCGGCGTTAACACCGGCAAGGATTGAGCCATCGCCTAATCGCGAGCCAACAAAAATATCGGCTGATGGCGTCCAACGCAAAGAGAGCTTGGCATTATCTCCTTTTGCATAATAGTCCTTGTCCATTTGCACGTTTTGGATTGTCGCGCTTGCTCCTCGTATAATATAATGAAAAATTATTTTATTGGAAATTATTTCTCCTGCGCTGTTTTTTAGCATTAACACAACGTCGTAAGCCTGAGGTTGCTTAACGGTTGGGATATCAAAGCTTATTTGTTTTTTTTCTCCAGCCTTAAGGGCAAAGGGTTCCTTGCCTTCGGAAGATAATAATTTCCCATAAAGGTTTCTCCAGTAGGTCTCAAAAAAAGAACTGACCGTTACCTCTTTCTTAAAATTGTTTTTGACTCCGCAGTGACCAATAAGATTTTCTTGAGTAGAAACATCCACACCCTGCTCGGCAGAGTAGTTTTTGTTAACTTCACCGGAGACAGTTAAATAGCAAGAAGCCGGATCAATTGCCACATACTCGCCGTTTCCCGTTAGTGCAACATTCCCCGCTATCGTTAAGCCCAAGAGCAAACCACTTTTATTGCTGGCCATTACCCATAACTGCCAGGTGCCGTTGAGATATGCCGGGGCGTCATACTCCACCTCTTTGTGCAGAGTTTGTTTTTCTCCTAAACTAAGGATCTCGTTGTAAACTTTTTCGTCTTCTCGCAAGTTACCGCCCGTCGCCTTTTTCATCAAGCTAACCGAATATTGTATTTGAGGCTGGGTTTGACCATCATTAAATAAGTCGAAAGCAATTTTTACTTTAGACCCATCTTGGCTAACGATTTTTGCGTTATAGATACTCACCGAAGCCGTGGCTTTGATTGGGGCAGATGAAATGGGTAAAATAGTTGCACTCGTTTGCGCCCGCGCCGGACTCAAAAAGGCGCCGAGAGCAAAGAGAGAGATTGATAAAAGGGCGACGGATTTAAATATTTTCATATTAAAATTATTAAAAAATTAAAAAGGGTTATTAAAACTTACTTATATTATAACTTTTTACAAATCAAAAACCCATAAAATATGGGGATAAACTAAGGGTTTTTAGTCAATGTTTTAGCTTGACTTTTACGACCAAAAGTGATATAATACAAGCAGAATTTAGAACCTGTCCGTCAATAAGGGCGGACTCAACATAAGGTTTGAAAACAGGGATATATCAATAACAAACAAGTCGCATCGGAAATAACATTAGAAATCCGCCGAAAGCGGAAGAAAAAAGGAGGAAGTGTCATGGTTATGGTCTGGATTTTGATGGCATCGATCGCATTGGGAGCGCTTATCGCTCTCGGATGGTCGGTAACGAATTACATCAGAAGGGTGGACTCCCCCTCACCCGTTTCGGCTACGCCGACGGTTGAGCAGGCGAAAAACCCGAATGACGTCAGGGGCAAGAAGAGCTTCTGGATGTCGGTGTTAGTCGTGTATGGCGCCCTTTCGGCGGCAGGATTGGTCCTGCTGGCGACGGGAAACATCGCCCACAAGATTCCATGGGTGGGCATCAAGTTGGAGCTAAATATGGGCGCAACCCTGTTTATGCTCCTGCTCACCTACACCCTCTTGAGCCTTCTGCTCAAGTCGGTGGGCACTACCGAAGTGGGGGTGAAAAAGTTTTTCGGGAGAATCCTCTATGAGGTTCCCTCCGGGATCGCTTTTATCCCCCTGGGTCTCTGCGAACTGCAGACCGACCCCAAGACAGTAGTCTCCATGGAAATTCCGGCGGATCCCGAAAAGATCTTCCGGAACGAAGACAAAGAGAAAGTGCCGGAGGGGATGTTCCCTCCCATTCGCATTACCTTTAACAAGGATGCGACTGGGAAGGATCCTCTCAACGCTCGGGTAACTGCCGAAGTGGTGCCGATTATCAGGTTTAGGATCGGCTCCTACAGCAAGTTCCTTAGCACTGTCGGGAGCCTGGAAGCCGTACGCGGCCAGGTTACCGACTTCACCGTGGCATTCCTCTTTGAGGAGCTGCCAAAGATTTCGGTAGCTGCAGCAATGCAGCAGGCCGAGGTGTACAACGCGAAGTTCTTGGAACTCGTCAAGAGCCGGATTGAGCAGTGGGGCCTGGAAGTTGATGACGCCAAGATAAAGGTCATCAATCTCCACCACGCTCTCAACCAGGCAATCGGCGAGATCGCCAAGGAGCAAGCGGCTGCGGAAGCGGCCGACGCAACCAAGGAGAAGGAGCGGAAGCTCGGCGAAGGCCAGGGCGCCAAAGAAAAGGCAATCCTGGAGGGTCGCGCTGCCGGTCTCAAGAAGATGATGGACGACCTCGGGGTTTCCGGCGAGACGGTCGTCGGAGCCGAGGCTGGG
>JAHFLR010000041.1 GCA_023244795.1 bacterium | reverse complement strand
CTTGGCGCCACACAATGGATCTCCGCCCTGAATCATAAATCCGCTTATAACACGATGGAAAATTAATCCGTCATAGTATCCCTTTTGAGCAAGGTCAACAAAATTTTGCGCCGCCTTGGGAGCGTCGGCATCGTAGGTTTGGAGCTGAATCTCGCCCATATTGGTTTTTAATGTAACTAGATTACTCATATTTTTTTGTTTGGTTGTCTCCTGTACGACTGGTTGTTGCGGCTGTTGGATGTTATTTTCAACTTTAACTGGAACGTTATTATTGTTGTTAAACATCGGAGTGTTTTTAACAAGCCAATACATGCCGGCCCCAAAAAGCGCCAGAAGAATTAAAACTATTAATAAAATTGATGCAGTTTCTTTGTTCATGAGGATTATTATAGCAAAAACCGGGAAGTGGACAACCCATTTGACACAATAATTAAATTGTTATAGCGTTAAATCATCTATGAAAAAGTATGGTCACCAACTAAATAAGTCCCATTCTAACCCAGAGACCATGGTGATTATTACCGTTTGCAGTAATAATGCCGTCTCTTACAATTTGGGTTTATTTAGCCAAGGCGATTCTTACAAACTCTTATATAAAAATAAAAAGTAAAAGAATCTCAAAATGTTTTTAAGGAACGTCTCGGCTAGATAAGCCGAGACGTTTTAAGTTCTCGCTTGTCTAGGTGGTCGAACCTTAACAACCTAATACAGGAGGAAGGAAAATGGAACAAGAAAACAGAATCGTTTTTCTGGCATGTTCCAAAATAGTGCTGCGCCACCTCATGAGAGCAGACATCAAAAAACTGCTCGTTTGGTTTAACGATCAAGAGGTTACCCAGTATGTCTCAAAGTATTTGCCTATCTATGAGGCCGAGGAAGAGGAGTGGCTCAACAACATCGCCAAGAGAAAAGACACCGACATCGTCTTGGCAATTGAGACACAAGAGGGCGAGTTTATAGGCACTATCGGCCTGCATGGCATTTCCTACAAAAACCGCGTAGCTACTCTGGGCATAGCTATCGGAGAAAAGAAATGTTGGAGCCAGGGGTATGGCAGTATGGCCATCTCCGCTCTCGTTAAGTATTCCTTTAACACTCTCAATATGCGCAAAGTGTGCCTCTCCGTGTTTGGCTTTAATGCCAGAGCTAAGGCATGCTACCTAAAGTGCGGCTTTAAAGAAGAGGGCTGCCGCAAAGAGCAAATCTATGCCCTCGGCAAGTATCAGGACGAGATCTTGATGGCCATCTTTAAAAGAGATTGGCCGGCCGCGGGGGTGGGCAAATAGAGAGGATTTGTTTGGGCGGGGCGCCAAAAGCGCCCCGCCTTTTATTTTCTTTTTCTTATTTGGTATAATATAAGCATATGCAAATACACATAAGAGCAAACGGCATGGAGTTAACTCCGGCCATCAAGGATTACGCGGAGAAAAAAGTATCGGGCCTGGAAAAATACGCTCCCAAAAGTGGCGACATGTCACAGATGCAGGCTTGGGTAGAGCTAGGTTTAACAACCAAACACCACCAGTCGGGAGATATTTTTAGAGCGGAGATACAATTCCAGCTTCCTTACGTAACAAAAATGATTACTTCTCAAGCGGAAACTCCCGATCTTTACGCCTCCATAGATGAGGCGCATGACGAGATGAAACTAGAACTCCAAAAAATAAAAGACAAAAAAATCTCTGGCATAAGAAGGGGATTGGGGTCTATAAAGAATATATTATCAAAACTTAAGAGGAGATAATTTTCCCTAGAAACTTTTCTAAATCAGGATTGCCTCTTAAAAAATCATTGGGAGGCATTTCTTTTTTGCCTTCCGGTTTAATTTTGTTTATCCAAAGCCTGCCATCTTTAAAATCGGCATCAGTAATTATTATTCTCATTTTTGCGCCGTGGCTATCAACAAAGAAATAAGCACTCGGCCAGGGGGTAAGAGCCAACACCTTTTTATAAATTTCCTCTGGGCTGTCTTTTTCTAAATCCACCAAACCCATCTCTTTGGTTACCTTCCTGCAATAGGTGGCTTGGGAGTGATCTTGTTCTTGCGGGGTAATTTTACCTTCCAGCCACTGCGGTATAACTTCCAGTAGCATTTGTCCGCCCAGCTCCGCCAGTTCTTTTTCCATCTCTTTGTTAAACACTTTTTTACTTTCTACTTTTAATTTTCTACTCTCTAGCACCGGGCCGTGGTCCATCTCAGCGTCTATTAACATAATGGAAACACCCGTCTCCGTTTCGCTGCTTAGCATAAAAGATTGGATAGGCGAGGGGCCGCGGAATTTGGGTAAAAGCGATGGATGCACATTGATGGTTTTACGTTTAGGCAAATCTATCAGCCTTTGCGGAATTATTTTGCCGTACTCGGCCACAATAAACAAATCCCAATCGCCCTCAGGCATATACTCTTTAAGTTTTTCTGGCTGGTCAACCCTTAAGCTCCGGGCCTGGGCCAATAATTTAACAGGGGAGGGTTGTAGCTCCAGCCCACGCCCCTTTGGCTTATCGGGGCTAGTGATAACCAGCGCCGGAATAAAATCATTATTCAGCAAAATCTCCAGCACTCTGGCGGCCAGCTCTCCCGTACCCCAAAAAGCAAGGCGCAGATTATTTTTCATTTTTTGGTTCTGCCAGCTTAATTGCCCTGTCCACAAACAGCACGCCATCTAAGTGATCACACTCGTGTTGGAAAATTTGCGCCACGAACTCGGAAGCGTTTACGGTTTTCTTTTTTCCCTTCTCATCGAGCGCCCGAAGAGTAACTTTATTGGACCTGGGCACTGCTCCAAAAACTCCGTCTACGCTTAAACACCCCTCCTGCATTATTAATTTATTTTTTGAGATTCTGGCAATTTGAGGATTTATAAAAACAACCGGCGGACGCTTCTTCCTTTTTTCTTCGTCAGTAAAGCCCCGTTTATCAAAAACGCTGGCTTCCACTAAAAACATCCTTAACGGCTCTCCGATTTGAGGAGCGGCAATCGCCACACCGCTTGGGCTTGCCCAAAGAGCAGCGGTCATTTTTTTAATGATATCCGCCATCTTTTTGCCTCCGATATCTTTAACAGCCACTTCTTTGGCTTTTTGTCTTAGCACCTTATTTCCTTTTTGTATTATTTTGACCATGTTTTTTGTCGAAACCCAATACCTAATAGCTGATTATAGCAACGAATCCGGCTCTACATCAACCCGCCAGGCGGGTGGCAAGTAGAACAAAAAGCTGTGTAGCTTGGCCTGCCCCATGGGCCAGGTTCCCGGGTCTATTTTGATAACAATGTTCCATTTGTATAAATTCTTTTCTTTAGGAATAAATGCCGGGTAATCAATGACATCAAAATTTTTAAGCTGAAGAACCAGAGAGTCTACTTCCTTTTTTAACAGGATTTTATCGGAGTTTCCTTTTGTTATTTTTATCAATATTTTAAACGGCGGATAATTAAAACTTTTTCGTTCTTCCAATTCTTCCTGGTAAAATCCTGTAATATTACCTCTGATGGCGTCATCAAATAATTTTAACTCCGGCGTTCTGGTTTGAATTAAAAAATTTTTTCTGGCCAAAGCTCTTAATTTAAGTAATATTTGAAATGCTTTTTCATTCGTTCTAAACTCGGGTAAAGTAAAAATAGCATCCAAAGAGACAACTGCAACATTGTCTACGGGCTTCCTTACATAGGAGAATAAGCTCTCCGTAGCCACTAAAATCGCCCCGGGCGACGAAAAAAACTTTTCCGCGATATCGTCTCCTTTCTTTTTGGTTTTTACTAAATCGCTGTCTAATCTAAAAATTTTGACACCCGGAAAGATACTCTCCAAATCTTCCGCCACTCGCTGGACACCCACACCCAACGAGACGAGCTTCCAACTCTGGCAATACGGGCACTGTTCCGGCACTTCGGTTTCCGTTAAGCACTTATGACAAACGAATTTAGCTTTTTTACCGGCGCCGCTCTCTTTATGTATTACAAGAGGAGCCTCGCACTTGCCGCACAAAACAGACCGCAAACAATCATTGCAAACCGTAGTGGAGGCATGGCCACGCCTGTTTATAAAGAGGAGAGAGTTCTCGTTGTTGTTTACCGATGAAGTCAGCATCTCAATAAGTTTTTCGCTTAAAACTTTAAACTCCTCTTTTTTGCCTGTTTCGGAGTTTTCTTTTCTCTTCATATCTACAACTATCTGTTGCGCGTCGGTTAAGACCCGCGGCAACTGGGCCTTGCCGCTTTTAACAAAAGACTCGGCCCTTACCAGAGAATCTCCAAAAATCAACCTGGTGCCCAGCTTAGCGGAAATTATTTCTATCGCCTTTCTAACATCTATGCACGGCCTTGCTTCCATTTTAAAAAATGGGGAACTCTCCGGATCAACAATAATTGCGCCCAAATCTCGCCGAGGAACGGAAAGAAAAGTTTTTGTCCCCACGATTAAGATGGGGTGGTTTTCATTGATAATAAACTTCCATGTTTCCAGAAGCTTTTTCTTGGAAAGGCGAGAGTGTACCGAAACGGTATATTTTTCTATTCCCCTTTTTAGCCCTTCCGAAAATTCCTCCATTTCCGAAGCAGTAGGAACACAAAAAAAGACGGAATGCCCCTTGGCAAATTCTTCTCTTATAATGCTTCGGTAATTTTGCATTCGCTCCTCGCGAGTGCCCTGGCAAACAGAAACATCCAAATGAAAGGATGGGGTTTTAAATTCCGAGAGCAACGCGGGGGCCAGATCGTTTGAGGCGGTGTCTAAAATAACTTTGGGTATAAAATCGGCGAGCACGGAGCCGATGGGAGAAACAAAATATTGGGCCGTCTCCTTGCAAGCCAAAAGAAAATTAGGAGTTATCAGCCCTGACGATTTTACCGCTTTGATAGATTTTAAGGCGAAAGAGGAGTTGCGCAGGTCTATTTTGGCCTGCTTGGCATCCATCACGGCAATCACAACTCCCGGCACCACTCGCTTTTTAATTGCGATACTAACAATGCCGCCAATTTCTACATTTTTGGAAGTAAAATAAGACAAAGTTTCTCCCGTAAAACCTTTGGCGATTGGCGCAACGTTTATTATCTTCATCTTTTAGATTTCTTCTATCTTGATCAGATGATTGTCGTCAAAAATATAAATATTGGATCCGGATTGCGAAAGCGCAAAGCTGGGACTCTTGCCCTTATAAATGGGCTGGGTGATTCTGCCGCCACGACCGTCAATTTCCGTGGCAAAAACTCCGTTTTGAGAGGAAAAAATTATTATGTCTCGACGGCCAGGGAAAAAATCAATATTCCTAATCGCGGAGTCTGAATCTAAAACTAAAACTCGGTCGCTGCACTTGTTGTCTTGGTCGCAAAAATAATAGGGAATGCTATTTTCGTCTCCTAGCCACTGGGACCATATTTTTTTACCACCCTCCAAATAAATTTTTTGTTTATTGTTTTTAGAAATGGTCTCCGAGGAGGTGGCGGTTGTGGAGGCCACCGTCATTGTTTTTTTAATAGCAAGCTTTTGAGCATTAAAAAGAGTCAGGGCGTCATCATACTCGGAAAAACCCAGAGCGGAAATATCTTCTGGTTTTAAAATTTTACCTTTCGGATCCTGAAGAAAATTAAACGCCCGAGCCTCCGAAACAAGATGCGCCTTAACGTTAAGATCTTTATACCATGGCCAGCAACCCTCTTTGGCAACCACGATGTGATACGTGCTTGGCTTAAGCCCCTGCAAAAAAACCCCGTTTTGTAGAATGTTAGTTGTTTGTTTTAACTGGTCATTTACATAAATCTCTGATCCCGACTTTGAGGCGCCAATGTAGAGACCGCCGGTTTCTACAAAGCTCCAGTCGGCCCCCAAGCGATAACCCGTTACAAAATAAAAAATCGGCGGGATCAAAGCAAAAAAAGCCAGGAAGCAGACGGCCATAATAATTCGCCTTTTCTTTAGAGACATCGTATGGGGCATAAGATTATTTTGCCAGAAAATAAGGGTTTAGTAAACGGTTGACAAAACAGTAATTTATTGCTATAAACATAAAAGATAGCCGAGCGCCGCGTGCATGGGGCACTAAGCGCTCAAAACAATCAACGCAGAAAGGGGAAACAAGATGAAGAAGTTGCTGTGTTCCGTGTTCCTCGCACTACTGTTGATCTCCGCCGTCAGCGCCACCGCGCAGGCCGTGCAGGTCACCATCGACCTCGACAAATTGCCGGCCGAC
>JAHFLR010000040.1 GCA_023244795.1 bacterium | reverse complement strand
GTCTTATTAAAGAACTGGAAAAAAGAGGCATCGGGCGGCCTAGCACTTATGCAACCATCATTAAAACCATAATCGACAGAGGCTATGTCGATAAGCAGGGCAAAACTCTTTTCCCCACCGATACGGGAGACGTAGTAAGCTCATTTTTGGAAAAACATTTTAAAGACTACATCAGCGATTCCTTTACCGCCGAGATGGAAAACGAACTCGATGAAATAGCCGAAGGAAAAAGAAAATATGTAAAAACACTGGAAGAATTTTACGGTCCGTTTACAAAAGAAGTAAACAAAAAATCAGACATAGAAAAAATCACCAACCTTGGCAATGCGGCGCCGGATATTAAATGCCCGGTATGCGGTTCGGATATGATTATTAAACTCGGAAGAACCGGCAAGTTTTTGAGCTGTTCAAAATACCCGGAGTGCAAAGGAGCCAGAACCATAAACGGCGAGGAGTTAGAGGGCCCCAAAGAAACGGGCGAAGACTGCCCCAAGTGCGGTAAAAAACTTATTGAGCGAGACGGAAGATTTGGACGCTTTATTGCCTGCAGTAATTACCCTAAGTGTAAATTTATAAAGCAAAGTGAGGCAGAAGAGGCCAAAAAGAAAACCGGAGTTAAATGCCCAAAGTGCAAAGACGGAGAGATGGTAGAAAGACGAGGAAGGTTCGGAGTTTTTTACAGCTGCTCAAACTATCCGGAATGTAAGTACGCCATTAAGGCCAAGCCCACAGGAAAATTTTGCAATTATAAAAAGGGTGACGGAAGTATTTGCGGAGAACTAATGATGGAGGGAACAAAAACAATCCCCGAACGATGCAGCGATAAAAACTGCCCCAATCATAATCCCCAAAAATTAAAGGACAAATAAAAATGGAAGCCTCCAGCATAACACAACTTTTAAAAAATCCCAGCAAGAGTGATGTTGATTTGATAACCAAGGCTTTTGAGTTTGCCCAAGAGGCTCACTCAAACCAAAAAAGATTTTCCGGCGAGCCTTATATCACCCACCCCTTTGAAGTGGCCAAAACACTGGCGCATCTGCAACTAGACAGTCGCACCATTGCGGCGGCGCTTTTACACGACACCTGCGAAGATAACCCGGAGGTAACCGACAGGATTTTGAGAAAAAAATTTGGAGACGAAATTGCCTTTTTGGTGGATGGGGTCACCAAAATAGGAAAACTTAAATACCTGGGCGTAGAGCGCGAAGTTGAGAATCTGCGCAAATTATTTTTGGCAATGGCAACCGATATTAGGGTTGTTCTTATCCGCCTCGCTGACCGCTTACACAACATGAAGACGCTGAGCTTTGTTCCACCGGCAAAACAAAAAAGAATCGCCCTAGAAACGCTAGAAATTTACGCCCCGCTGGCCAATAGACTGGGTATCGGAGAATTTAAGGGGCAGCTAGAAGATCTCTCTTTTCCGTATATCTATCCGGAGGAATATAAAAAGGTTAAATCATTGCTGACCGAAGAATCTGATCACAAAGAAAAAGCCTTGCTGGATTTTAAAAACGAACTGGAAAAAGAGCTCAGAGAAAACGGGGTAACCGATTTTTTGTTGAGTTCGCGCTTTAAACATCTCTACAGTTTATTTAAAAAACTCAATCGAACAGAGATCAATATGAACTTAGACCAAGTTTATGACCTCATCGCGCTAAGAGTAATCGTCAAAAACGTAGAAGATTGCTACAGGGTTTTGGGGATTATCCATAAAAAATGGACACCCTTACCGGACAGAATTAAAGATTACATTGCTGTTCCTAAATTAAGCGGGTACCAAAGCTTGCATACAACAATTTTTATTTCCAAAGGAGATATTGCCGAAGTACAAATAAGAACCGAACAAATGCACAAAGAAGCGGAGCACGGCATTGCCGCCCACTGGGCGTACAGTGAATCTGGCAAGCCCAAAGAAGGGGCAAAAGTTAACCCCCGCCTGGCTTGGGTAAACCAACTTATCGAATGGCAAAAAAATACCACCAAACCCCAAGATTTTATAGAAACGCTGAAAATAGACTTTTTTAAAGATAGGGTTTTTTGTTTTACTCCGCGAGGAGATGTTATAGATTTGCCGGAAGATGCCACTGCCGTTGATTTCGCCTATGCGGTGCACAGCGATATTGGCAACGGTGCGGTCGGCGCTAAGGTTAACCACAAATTTGTGGCGCTAGATACTATCTTAAAAAATGGCGACATCGTGGAAATCGTTACTCAAAAAAACAAAAAACCGAGCCAAGAGTGGGCCCGGTTTGCCAAAACCTCTTTTGCCAAAAAACAGATTAAAAAATCAGCGCAAGAACCTAAATAGAAAAGTTTTGTGTAATATCTTCTTCTCTCTCTGGTTGTAAAGACTCTTGGGGAATCATCGGCTCGTCTATAATAATAGTCGCGGTCTGCTCTGCGGGCTCGCTAATTTTTTCTTCTGTTGATTCTTGCAAGGCGACCCTCTCGCCCATTACCTTCTCAACTAGCGCCCTGAACTCTTCTTCGGAAAAAAAATCTATGGAGATTTTTCCTTTCTCTCCGTCGTTTTCGATAGAAACTCTGGTGCCCAAAAGATCGGAAAGTTGATTTACCATACTCTTCATCTCAAGATTTAAAACCAAACCCTTCTTTCTTGCCCGGTCTTGAGCAATCCCTCTGGCCTCAAGCTCTGCGTCTCTTACTTTGATGCCTTTGGTAACAATAGTAAAAAATAATTTTTGTTGCTCGATTGGGTTGTCGGAAAGCATCAAAAGCGGCCTAGTATGACCCTCGGTCATTTTGCCTTGGGCAAGCGCCTCCTGCATCTCTGTGGGTAACCCCAGCAAGCGAACCGTATTGGAAACAAACTCTCGACTTTTGCCCACTCTCGAGCCGACTTCGTGATGTTTAAGATGAAATTGTTCAATTAAATTTTTAAAAGCCAGCGCCCTCTCTATTGGGTTTAGGTCCTCTCTTTGTAGGTTCTCTATGATAGCCAACTCTAGTTTTATTTTTTCTCCTTCGTCGTCGCGTATGATAACCGGCACTTGGGCCAAACCCGCTAATTTAGAGGCGCGCCACCTTCTCTCTCCGGCGATTAGTTCGTAATCAACTATGGTGCCGTTGGGCACCTCCCGCTCTCTTCTAATAACCGTAAGGGGCTGCAAAACTCCATATTGCTTAATAGATTCGGCTAGATCCGCCAGTCGCTCCACGTCAAACTCTTTTCTGGGCTGGAGATCGTTGGGTCTAATCTTATCTACCTCTATCCAAAATATATTCATCGGTCTTTGGTATTCCATGTGATTTATTATAGCGGGTTTGATTTTATGCCGCAAATTGGCTAAGATACTCTCAGTTTAAATTATGCCCGAGTGGCGGAATTGGCATACGCGCACGACTCAAAATCGTGTTCCGTAAGGATTGTGGGTTCGACTCCCACCTCGGGCACATAAATAAATCTAAATGAAGACCTTCCATATTATAACCCTCGGCTGTCAGGCTAATTTGGCCGACTCGCAAAAAATTGCCGGTACGCTAGAAAAATACGGACTACAAAACACAGAGGACGAGCGATCCGCTGATGTTTTAATCTTCAATACCTGCTCTGTTCGCCAAAAGGCGGAAGACAGGGTCTTTGGTTTAAATAAAAAATTTAGAGAATTAAAGGCCAGGCGCAAAAAAATGAAAATCGTTTTGGCCGGCTGTATGCTCCACTACTCTCAAGACGAGCTCGAGAGGCGCTTGCCGGGTATAGATATAATTTTAAAAAACACAGACACCAAAAAATTACCCCGACTTTTGGGCCTCAAAAACTATGGACATCGGATGTCCATAGTTAAGCCGGCTTACACCAATTCCGAATCCGCTCTCGTTCCTATTACCTACGGCTGTAATAACTTTTGCTCTTATTGCATTGTGCCGTTCTCCCGCGGCAGAGAGATTAGCCGACCGGTAAAAGACATTATTAACGAAGTTAAGTCTGCTGTTAAAAGAGGCCAAAAAGAAGTTTGGCTGCTAGGGCAAAACGTTAACTCATACAAAAGCGAGGGAACCAACTTCCCCAAATTGTTGAGGCTTGTTAATGCAATACCTGGTGATTTTTGGATTCGCTTTACTTCCCCACACCCTAAGGATTTTTCTGAGGAAATGATAAAAGCAATGGCGGAGTGCAAAAAATTCCCCCACTACATCAATTTGCCGGCGCAAGCGGGTAATAACGATATATTAAAAAAGATGAACCGCCCATATACGGTTGATCATTATAAAAATATAATCAAAAAAATCCGCGCCGCCATGCCCGATATCGCCATATCTACCGATATTATCGTCGGCTTCCCCGGCGAAACCCGCAAACAATTTTTGGATACGGCCAGGTTAATGAGCGAGGTAAAATTCGATATGGCGTACCTTTCCGAATACTCTCCCCGCTCAAAAACTCTGGCCGCCGAAAAATATAAAGACAACGTGCCTCATGCGGAGAAAGAGAAACGCAAAAACGAGCTCAACGAAATACTTAAAAAAACATCGCTGGAGTTTAATAAAAAATTAGTGGGCCAAATTGTTACCGTTTTAAACGGCCGCACGGAGCATAATAAGCCGATACGGCTAGACAAGGGGTACCCGAAAAATACTTTTGTAAAAGCCGAAGTAACTCAAGCCAATGTTTGGAGCTTTAAAGGGAAAGCGATTGAGTAGATTAGATTCTTAGGGTAAACTATAGATATGAAGATATCTAAAATATTTATCGGGGGGTGGTTCCAAAGAACAACTCTGCACCTTTCCGAAATATGGGATTTTTTAAATGAACAAAAGAGCGAGCTGGATATTCCAAACGACAAGCTCAAGCAGGCCGCTCGAAATCTAAATCTTAAAAACGTAACCCGAGAAAACGGCACCCTAGAGTACATCTTGGCCCAAACCACCAATGGCGTAGATTTTAGAATATACGAGGACGGCTTAACCATTTTGGAAAAAGAGTCCTCCGGGGATTCCAAAGATTTTGAAGATATTAAAAAGTACTATGATGAACGCCTCTCCCCCGCAATCTCTCTTATTTTTAGCAAAGGCGCGCCGGTGCCCAAAGAGCTGGCCAACATTAAAACGATACTCCCGTATATAGTGGTATCTCGCGACGGCGCAGAAGACACGATTAAAAAATTCTTTGAGGGCCACGGGGAAGAAATTTATTCCGCCGTTTCTACCCAAAATGTGGGGGTGTATAAAAGCCCGACGTTTATACTTATTAACAACCTCAAAAAAGAGGAGTTGATACGCGGCATTGTGGAGTCGCAAATATTTTTTAGAGAGTTTAAAACCCAACTGCATCGCTATCTTAATATCCACAGAACAATCTGGGAGAAGATTGCCGCGATTAAAGAACAAGGAGCCATTAAGGGCACCCAAATTGCCCCCTTACGCAACGAACTATCCGACTACCAAAAAACAATCAGCTTAATAGATGCCCGCATAAAACAAATGGGCTCTTACGTTAGAACTCGTCAAAAAGTAACCGACATTAAGCAGGTAGACGAATACTTAAATCCCCTATTCCAATTAAAATTTGAAACACTGCAAGACACTCACGAATATATCAATCACCTTTGGGGGATGACAAAAAGCTACCTTGATTCCACCATCGGCATGTTTAACGAGCTGCAAGCTCAAAGCACCAAGACAAGCCTCTCGTCGCTGCAACTCATTACCACAATCGGCGTCGTTTCCGGCATTATCGGTTATCTAGGCAAAGACAAACTGCCATCTTTTACCGGCATCGGGCTCATTTACTTCGGCATCTTGCTTGTCATTACATGGGCCATCAACAATGCCATCTCCGCGCTCTACAAAAACAAAAAGTATCCTGTCAAAAGTTCTGACATCATAAAGAATATTAAATAAGGTGGGCAAAACGGTAACCGTCCTCAACGGCCGTACGGAACATAATAAGCTAATACAGCTAGACAAGGAGTACCCGAAAAATACTTTTGTAAAAGCAGCAATAACCCAAGCAAACATATGGAGCCTAAGAGGAACACTCATTAAACAAAAAAACTAGACGAGAACAAAAAGAAAAAGAGCGCCGATGGCGCCCTGGGAAGCAAACTTGGCTAATACCTCTTGAACGGGTTTTCGGGGAACGGCCACTTAAGAACAGTAAAAGTTCCCTTCATCTCCTTCCCGCACTTTGGGCACTTCGGTGGCCCTACGCTTAATTGGTCATC
>JAHFLR010000039.1 GCA_023244795.1 bacterium | reverse complement strand
CAACCCAGGCCAGCAATATAACGTTGGGCTGGTTGATTTTACTCTACCGGGCCTTAAGAGCAGTCCGAAGTATAAAACTGTATTTGGCAGGTCAAAAACAGAAATCAAGGGCGGCTATGTGGGCACTGCCTCGATTATTTCGGCGCAGGAACTGGGCAAAGCCAAAGATGATTTAAAAAACGAGCTAACCGACTACCTAAACAAATCAATAGATCAAAATAAACCGGCAGGATTTTTGGTTTATCCGGGGGCAACCAAAGTAGATTTTGTAGAAGACGAAAAAAACCCCGTAGAGGGCGACGTGGGTAGCACCTTTAGCGTTAAGGGAAAGGCAACGGCCAAAGCCTATCTGTTAAAGGCCGACGAGCTGGGAACCGAGCTGGCAAAAACTTATCAAGACCAGCTTTCTCCGGCAGATCCTCAGGGGTTTACAATCGCCAACATTGGTAATCTTAATCTCACGCTGGGGAATACGGAAGCCGCCACTGACACTATGCCCTTTAGCATTAAGGGCAATGCGAATTTTGTTTGGAATATCAACGAAGAAGAAATCATATCCAAGCTGATACAATCAGGATCCGACTCCTATGCGAGCATTTTTAAACAATATCCGAGCATCGAAAAGGCCGAAATACAATTTAGCCCGTCATGGTGGAAATTCATCCCCCGAGACGAGTCTAGGGTTAAGCTGGAGCAGACATATTGACTTATTTAAGGCGGTTTGTTAATATACAAAAGCTTGTTTAATGAAAGAAAGTTCTGGAAAAATTGACACGGGCATAGTTACAGAGGCTCTGCCAAATACTATGTTTCGGGTCCGCCTAGAAGACGGAACCGAGATTATTGGCTACCTCGCCGGCAAGATGCGTTTATATAAAATAAAAGTTCTTGTTGGAGACAGAGTCAAAGTTGAGAGAGTCTCCGCTACCGATAATAAAGGGCGTATTACTCAAAGATTTTAATCGATTTGCATATGCATATTAAAGCTTCAATCAAGAAGATTTGTAATAATTGTAAATTAACCAAGAGAAAGGGGAGGCTTTATATCATTTGCAAGAAAAACCCCAAACATAAACAAAGACAAGGATAATTTATGAGAATTTCAGGCGTTAACATACCAGATAATAAAAGATTGGAGGTTGCCCTAACCTACATTTTTGGCATTGGATTAACAAAATCCAAAGAAATTCTTAAGGCCGCCAAAATTTCTTTTGATACCAAAGCAAAAGATCTTAATACAAAAGAGGAAAATTTAATAAAAGATTTGGTGGAGAAAAACAGAATCGAGGGAGATTTAAGAAGAGACATCTCGGCCAATGTAAAAAGATTAAAAGAAATTAAAAGCTACCGAGGTATCAGACACACCAGAAAGTTACCGGTGCGAGGCCAAAGGACAAAAACCAACAGCCGAACATTAAGAGGCAACGTTAGAATTACCATGGCCAGCGGTAAGAGAAAAGTTGATAAGAAATAATAAATAGAACATGGGAAAAAAGAAAGTAATCAATAAATCAACAGCCGGAGCAGACGCGGGGAAAGACGCCTCCGCTGCCAAAATACCGAGAAAAAAAATCAGTAGCGGTATTTTGTTTATCAATTCCACATTTAATAACACCATTATTACCTTGTCAGACAAAGACGGCAACACCGTATTATCCGCCAGCAGCGGCTCCGTAGGATTTAAGGGAACCAAAAAGAGCACTCCGTTTGCCGCCTCAAAAGCCGCCGAGGGAATGGCCGAGAAAGCCAAAATGATGGGGTTAAGCGAACTGGATGTCGTCGTTAAGGGAGTTGGCGCCGGCAGAGAATCGGCGATTAGAACATTTATTTCCAAAGGATTTGATATTAAAAGCATAAAGGACGCAACACCCATTCCGCACAATGGTCCGCGCCCACCTAAACCAAGAAGAGTCTAAATCTATGTTAGAAGAGCGATGTAAAAAATGCAGAAGAGCGGGAGAAAAACTTTTCCTCAAAGGAGAAAAGTGTATTTCTGTTAAGTGTCCGGTTTCCCGAAAGCCTTATGCCCCGGGTAAACAAGGCAAGAAAAAAGGTAGAAGAGGATTTGGCGGCGGTTCTGAATTTGCTGTCCAAATGAAAGAAAAACAGAAAATCAAATTTGGATACGGCTTAAGAGAAGCGCAGCTTGCCACTTATGTTAAAGAGGCAACAAAACTATCCGGAGAGAAAACACCAGCTCGCCTTTTGGAGCTTTTGGAGATGAGATTAGACAACATTGTTTTTAGAATGGGCTTAGCCGACTCCAGAAACGCCTCCAGGCAACTTGTTTCTCACGGGCACATCACGGTAAACGGCAGAAAGGTTTCTATTCCGTCGTACCAAGCCAAGGTGGGCAGCAAAATTTCTATCAGAACCCAATCGGCCGCCAACAAATATTTTAAAGATTTAGATACAAAACTGAAAAAGTATAACCCGCCAGCATGGATAACTTTAGACAAGACCACCAAAGAGGCCGGCATTGTTGGCAAACCAGATCTCGCTTCTTCTGGTATTAAAAAGGGGTTAGACACATTGCTAGAGTTTTATAGCCGTTAATTTATCATCATTTTTTAGAAATTAAAAATTAGAAATTTAAATATATAACATGGATTACAATATCGTTCTTCCGTCAAAACCGAGGGTGGTCTCCGAAGAGGGCAACACCAAAGGAGTGTACGAGATAGACGGCCTCTACGCCGGCTATGGTCACACATTAGGAAATACGCTAAGAAGGATTATTTTATCCTCACTGCCCGGGTCTGCGGTAACCAGCGTAAAGATCTCGGGAGTTTCTCACGAGTTCTCCACGATGGAGGGAGTTATGGAGGATGTCATAACCATTCTTTTAAACATCAAAAGAGTGCGTTTTGCCATGCACTCCGATGAACCGTTAATTGCCAAAGTCTCGGTAAAAGGAAGCGGCAAATCTAAAAATGTTACCGCCGCCGATATTGAAGCTCCTTCGCAATTGGAAGTTTTAAATAAAGACCAGCATATCGCCACCCTCACATCAAAAGATGTGGAATTTAACGTGGAGATGACAATAGAAAAAGGCCTCGGTTACATCAGCAAAGAAAACTACCACAAAGAAAAAGTAGATGTCGGCACCATTGCCCTAGACGCCATGTTTACCCCTATCAGAAAGGTTAATTACGAGGTGGAAAATATGCGCGTTGGCGATCGCACAGATTACAACAGATTAAGATTTATGATAGAAACAGACGGCGTTATTTCTCCACGAGAAGCGCTTGAGAAATCAATAGACATCATGATCAGCCACTTAAGAGCAATTAGAGGATTCCAAGAGGAAGAGATAGAAGAGGAAACCGTTATGACCAAAAAGGAGGCGGAAAAAGAGATGGAGGAGCCCAAAGAATCTGAAGACAACACCGAGGTTTTAAAAACCAGGATAGAAGATTTGCAGGTATCTCCACGAACTCTTAACGCATTGTCGGAAGCCGGAATCAGAACCGTTGGAGGATTGGCCAGAAAAAAGGAGGAGGATATTTTAGAAATAGAGGGAGTCGGCAATAAAGCCGTCCAAGAGATTAAAGACGCATTAAAAGATTTAGGGTTATCTTTAAAGCAATAGAAAGATGAAACACCATAAAACGGCCAGAAAATTAGGAAGAAAGACCGATGCAAGAAAGGCGTTACTGCGCTCGCTGGCTTTTAATTTGGTCAAGCACGGCAAAATCAAAACCACCGAGGCCAAAGCTAAAGAAGTAAGGCCCTTTGTGGAAAAATTGATTAGCAAAGCAAAGGTGGGCGGGTTGCCAGAGAGAAAAATATTAATAGCCCGAGCGGGAGCCATTACGGCCAAAAAATTGGTAGACGAGATAGGACCAAAATACAAAGAGAGAAAGGGCGGATATACAAGAATAGTAAAAATGCCAGCCAGAAAAGGTGACGCTAGCAAAATGGCATTAATAGAATTAGTATAAGCATGACCATGAAAGAGATTACAATCGACGCAAAAGGGAAATCAATGGGCAGAGTCGCATCGCAAGCGGCGGCTATTTTGCGAGGCAAAAGCACGGCCGAGTTTGCTCCCAACAAAGCCCCGCAAATTAAATTGACAGTCATAAACCTCAAAGACGTTAAAGTTACTGGCAAAAAAATGAAGAAAAAGATGTACGGCAAGAGATCGGAGTATTTGGGCTCGTACAAAGAGGAGGCGATGGATAAGATTATTGCCAAAAAGGGAATCGGCTATGTTTTTAAAATAGCGGTCAACGGCATGATCAGCAGAACAAGATTAAAAAAACCGATGTTAAAAAATTTGACAGTAAAAGAATAATTTTATGACAGCAGCAACAGCAAAAACCACAATAAAAAAAGAGAAGCCGGCCACTTATTTTGAGGCCGTAGGAAGAAGAAAAACTTCCGTCGCTCGAGTTAGACTTTTTGGCAAAGGAGAACCAAAAATCACAATAAACGATAAACCGTTTACGGAATATTTTCCAACCAAGCAAATGCAAAACTCCGTGGAGGAGCCATTAATCAAAATGAAGCTCCAGGGCAGATTTTTAATAACAGTTAAAACCAGCGGCGGAGGCATCAGCTCGCAAGCGGGAGCAGTTAGACACGGTATCGCCAGGGCGCTCACAAAATTTGACGCTGATTTTAGAAAGAGATTAAAGAAGGGTGGTTTGTTAACCAGAGACCCAAGAATGAAAGAGAGAAGGAAGTTCGGATTAAAGAAGGCTCGCAAGGCTCCACAGTGGAGCAAGAGATAAAACTCAACACTACAAAAAACCGCTCACCAAATTTATCTGGGGGCGGTTTTTTTGGTAGTGACGATTTTTGTAATGACCTTTATTTTATAAGGGTTTTTGTGCTTGACTTATTGCCTAAGACATGCTATGCTTTTAAGCGGAAATGGGAGAGCGGTGATAATATATAGCCGCTCAATGGATAGTTCTCAATAAGAGGGAGGAGAAGACGATGGAAGCGAAGGTTCTGATTCTGGCAGACGGTAGCGGATCGATGACGTTCACTGGTCCAATGACCCACGGCCGATGCATCGGCGACAAGGACGCCGAGATCGCCGCCCTGCGCGCCGAGCTCGAGAAGGCAAGCCTCGCGCTCGCGGTGCGGAGTTACAATGCTACCTTGGACATGGCGAAGTCCGCCGGATTGATCGGCGACCTCGCTGTCGCCGAGGAGCGCCTCTACGGGGCGCAGAACTACATCAGCGACCTCGAGGCGAAGCTCGATGTGGTCGCCGGCCAGCGCGACGCGCTGGCCAACGAGGTTCTCTTCTTCTGTGAGAAGCTCGCGCTGGCCATCCAGCAACGCGAGCAACTCCGGGGTCTCGTTCGGGGTTTCACCCAGGAGAACTCGGTGCTGCGCGCCGAGCTCCGTCGCACCTCCAATCCCTGGCTCATTTCGCTCAACTAGAGCGAGGGCTGGGGCCGCATGTGGGAGGGGGAGTGGGCTACGACGCAAGTCGCCGCCTGCCCCCTCCTTTTTTTCTTCAAACAAAAAACCGCCCACGGAAGGGGCGATTTTTTAATTCTATATTTATTCTTTATTTATTTAGGTTCTTTTTAACCAGTGCCGTTAGGTCGTTTACGTGCTTCTCTTTTTCTGCCGCTAGCGCCATCCAAAATGCCGTGCACTCATCGCCACACTCGGCCGCGTCTTTTAAGTATTCGTTCTTAATCCTCCACAAACTCTTGTTCTCTTGAGTAAGCTGGAGCATCAGATTATATAAATAATTTGGTAACATATTTTTTATAAAGATTAAGCTATTCGACCCCTAAAACAAGTATATCATGGGGAGTTGATTTTTGGTAAAAAAATGCTATAATGCACTCAATGATAGAGGAAAACGACCTACAAATAGACGATAGCGGAGACGATATCGTTATTGAAGACGTTCAAGAGACGGAGAACCCGGCCGCTTTTATAAAAACCCTGCGCGAAAAGCTCAAAAAATGTGAGGCCGACAAGCAGGAGTATTTGGCTGGCTGGCAAAGAGCCAAGGCAGACTTTATAAACGCCCGCAACGAGGAGCAAGAGGCCAGAGAAGGCTTTAAAAAATACGCCCAAGAGGGAGTTATTGGCGAGTTTTTGGCAGTAGCCGACGGTTTTGATAGGGCCTTTGGCGACCCCACCTGGCAAAATATTGACAAAAACTGGCAAGATGGTATTAAATATCTCTATAACCACTTTGCCTCCATTTTAAAAGATTTTGGAGTAGAACCGATAGAGGCCAAAGGTAAACCGTTTAACCCTCAAGAGCA
>JAHFLR010000038.1 GCA_023244795.1 bacterium | reverse complement strand
TACAAGGTGTAAATGAGGGGTGGTGGCATAGATGATACCTCGCACAAATTCCGTGGCGAAGGTCAACGGCAATCGCAACGTGGCGTACCTCAACAGGGACGACTCCAAGCGGAACCTCAACCTCAACAGGCGGGACGACAACTGGAATGGCAACTACCGTTTCCTCGCTGTTCGCAACTATTGCAGTTTCTCCCGCTATTTATTGGCGGGAGTTTTGCTTGTTAGTTGCCGTTTCCATCCACCGAGCATCCTCCCAATTTCTGCAAAATTTTCGGAAAGAGCGACATATTTTTTATTATCTAATGCTTTGATATCCCAGCTTAATTGGAGCAATAATTTTATTAAATCAACTTTCGCTATGCCTTTTTCTAGCAATAATTGCTTTTCTGCCCCAGCGCTATAGCTTGCCAAAAAACAATATTCTATCGCCTCTAAAAATACCTCGTCTATTTTTGAGCCAATAGTAAAACGATTAGCTTTGGGGAAGTGCGCGAGATACGTTTGCCACATGCCGTAGGTGGTTTTTAGCTTGAGGACTACTGGAATGAGTCGGGGGGGGGGTAATATTACCATTATGAGTATTTTGTTGGTTCATAAATATAACGATATCATTTCCGTGGAAAATTTGCTTGAGGCGTGGAAGGAATTTTTAAAAGGTAAAAAGAAAAAGCTGGACGTGCAACAATTCCAATATAAATTATTTGATAACGTTTTTGCTCTGTATAATGATTTAAAAAACAAAACCTACCGCCACGGCTCATACGAATCTTTTAACATCTCCGACCCAAAACCGAGGAACATCCACAAAGCCAGCGTGCGCGACAGATTGCTCCACCACGCCATTTACCGAATACTATACCCATATTTTGACACCAAATTTATCGCCGACTCTTTCTCTTGTCGCAAAAACAAAGGCACACACAAGGCGGTAAATAGGTTCCACTCGTTGGCCCATAAGGTTAGCCAAAACAACACCAAAACCTGTTGGGTTTTAAAATGCGACATCAAAAAGTTTTTTGCCAGCATAGACCACCAAACACTAAAAAGTATTTTGGCAAAACACATTAAAGACAAAGATGTTTTATGGTTACTCGCCCAAGTTATAGACAGTTTTAATGCGGAGGGGAAAATCGGCGTCGGTTTGCCACTCGGCAACCTGACCTCTCAACTTTTAGCCAATGTTTACCTAAACGAGCTAGACCAATTTATGAAGCAAGAGCTAAAAACAAAACACTATATTCGTTACGCCGATGATTTTGTTATTTTTTCTCAAGATAAAGATTATTTAGAAAAACTCACTCTCAAGATTAACGGTTTTTTGCAAAAAGAATTGTGTCTAAGCTTGCATCCCGACAAAGTTTTTATAAAAACTCTTTCCTCCGGCGTAGACTTTCTCGGCTGGGTGAACTCTCCAAACCACAGGGTATTGAGAACTGCTACCAAAAACAGAATGTTTAAAAAATTAAAAGCCAACTCGCAAGAGGCAACGATTTTATCGTATTTGGGTATGCTTGGGCACGGGGCTAGTTTTAAACTAAAGAGGCGAATTCTAACGGATCCGGAAGTGGCTAAATTTTGCAAAATCAGTTTATTTTGATAGTATAAAAGGCATGAAAAAAGAAAAAACACTTGTAGTTATTAAGCCCGATGGCGTGCAGAGAACGCTAGTGGGGGAGGTAATAAAAAGGCTAGAGAGAGTTGGTTTAAAACTTGTCGGGATGAAGATGTTTGTGCCAACCGCCGAGCACGTGGAGAAGCATTACACCCTAGACCCAAATTGGAGGAGAGTAACGGGAGAAAAAACAATAAAAGGGTATCAAGACAAGGGCCTCACTCCGCCGTCTATGGATCCGCTAGAGATAACCGGCATCATTTTAAATAATCTTAAAAAATATTTATCGGCCGGGCCGGTGGTGGCCATGGTCTGGGAGGGCGCGCACTCGGTTAAGATAGTCCGCAAGCTTGTTGGCGGCACGGAGCCGTTATCATCAGATGTTGGCACCATAAGGGGAGATTTTGTTTTAGACTCTTACCAGATGAGCGACATAGACGGCCGCGCGGTGAGGAATGTTGTGCATGCCTCCGGCTCGGTAGATGAGGCCAATATGGAAATTAAGCACTGGTTTAGCGATAACGAAATAATTGATTACCGCTTAATCCAAGAGGCGATGCTCTACGACGTAAACTTAGACGGGATTTTAGAGTAGAATTTACGGGTGCCCTTGACCAAAAAAGTTCTGTTTCTTTTAATTTGTTTTTAACTTGCTTAGCGCTCACGAAACATTAAAATTAAGGTAGGCTCATTGAGAAGAATTTCCTAGACTAAATCAATTTTATGGGAGGCTCACATTGCGCCGGCCTGCGGGTTGGCGTTGCGGCTACCCACCTAGATCATAATCTGGGATTGAAAATTCTTCTCAATTAGCCAATAGAGATTCTCTTCGATAAACGGGGCTTGCCCTGAGCTTGTCGAAGGGAATTTTTGTTTAAAATATGCTAAAATTATAGCCATGGCGCTACAAACTAAGTATTCTAAAGCCGTTTTAATAAATTTTGCCTTGTTCTTTGCGGTTCACCTTCTGGCCTCCTCCTGGGGTTTTTATTATATCGCCCAAGGTTTTGATAAGGTGATGCATTTTTGGGGCGGAGTTTCGGTGGCGTTGTTTTTTATCTGGTATTTTTATTTTTCCGGCAGATTTACTTTGCCTCTCCCCAAAGATTCCAAGATATTTTTTATTTTTTTGATTGTGGGCCTAGTGGCTCTAGTGGGTGTGGGCTGGGAGTTTTTTGAGTATATCGGCAATAATTATATAGCTAAAGGCCAGATGCAGGGCGACCTTACCGACACCATGGGCGACTTGTTTGCCGATTTGGTTGGCGGCCTTGTTTTTAGTCTTTGTTTTTTACCAAAAATTAAAAAAATATCATAAATCAAAAATATGGAGGATCCCAAATCTAACAATTTAAAAATAACATTCTTTGGCGCGGCGCAAGAGGTAACCGGCTCATGCAACCTGGTAGAGTCTCCCTCCGGCAAAAGAATATTAGTAGACTGCGGTATGCATCAGGGTAGTAAACTAAACGAGGAAAAAAATAGGGAGGATTGGCCGTTTAACCCGTCCTCTATTGAGGCAGTATTTGTAACTCATGCTCACCTAGACCACGTTGGCAGAATCCCCATGCTGTTTAGGAGCGGCTTTAAGGGCAAAATTTATTCTACCGCCCCCACCAAAGATCTTGCCCAGTTGGTTTTACTAGATAGCTCGGGCGTGTTGGAGAAGGAGGCAGGCAGGCACGGGGGAGAAACCTTATACGACAATAAAGATATTGAGGTGGCAATGTCGCACTGGGAGTTTTTGGATTATCATCAAACAATTTCGCTGGGCGATTTAACTTTTGAGCTGCTCAATGCCGGCCACATTATGGGCTCCTCCATGATAAAAATATCTTATAACAACAAAAAAGTTCTTTTTACGGGCGACATGGGTAATTATCCAAATCCATTTTTGAGAAAAATAGAAGACGTAACCGATGTAGATACTATTGTGATGGAGGCGCTTTATGGCGATAAAAACTTTGCGGAATTTGGCGATACCAGCTTAAAACTGGAAAGGATTGTGGAGGGCATAGAAAAAAATAAGGGAGTTTTAATGATTCCCGCTTTTTCTATAGAAAGAACTCAAAAAATTCTTTTCCAATTAAATGATTTAATGGAGCACGGCAAGGTTGGCCAGATCCCGGTGTTTTTAGACAGCCCGTTGGCCATTAAAGCCACTCAAGTTTACGAAAAATACAGCCATTTGTATTTTAACGAGGAAGCCAGAAATTTTATTTTAAAGGGAGACGACCTGCTTAAATTTGCCGCTCTTAAAATGACGATAGACACCCAGCAATCCAAGCAAATCAACAAAGTCCCCGCGCCCAAAATTATCATTGCCGGTTCCGGTATGTCTAATGGCGGGCGTATTTTGCATCACGAAAAACTTTATCTATCTGACCCTAAATCAGTTTTATTGATTGTTTCTTACCAGGCGCCGAGGTCGCTGGGTAGGATGTTGGCGGATGGCGCCAAGATGGTAAATATTATGGGAGAAGAGATTTCTGTAAACGCCAGCGTGGTAAAGTTGGAGGGGTACTCCTCTCACCCCGACATGGATAAGTTGCTTAAATTTGTGGAGGGGGATTTATCTATTCTAAAAAAAGTTTTTGTAGTACACTCCGAACCGGAAACCGCTTTATTTTTTGTGCAGCGGTTAAGAGATTATTTGGGCGTTGACGCCTACGCTCCGGAGCCTGGCGAAACCAGAGAAATTTAGTTATAATTTTTATTATGAACGATCAAAGACAACAATACTTAAAAGCAAAAATTTGTGTATCCGGCGCGGCGGAAACCGGACACTGCGGGGATTCGGCGCTGGGTAAGGCGCTGGAGGTGGGCAAGCAGATTGCCGCTCATAATGCCGTTTTAGTTAGTGGAGCCACAACGGGCTTCCCCCTTTGGGTGGCCAGGGGCGCCAAAGAAGCCGGCGGCATTTCTATCGGTATTTCTCCGGCTCAAACAGAGAGAGAGCACGTGGAGGTTTACCATCTTCCGCTAGACTTCCAGGATCTAATTATTTATAGTGGGGCCGGTTACTCGGGCAGAAACTTACTTCTAACCAGATCCTCCGATGCGGTAGTTGTGGGCTGTGGCAGAATCGGTACTTTAAACGAGTTTACTATCGCCTACGAAGACGACAAGCCAATCGGTATTTTGGAGGGTGAGTGGGGCACAGACGAAATTATCAAAAAAATACTGGAGGAGTCTCACCGCGGAATGGGCAAGGTTATTTTTGATTCTGATCCTAAAAAATTGATAGAGAGATTGCTAGAAATGGTAGAAGCAGAAAAAGATATCATAAGGAAACCGTTATAGACGCGCAATGATAAAAAACTATATCAAGGGGATAGGCATGATGCTCGGCATAACTATTGGTGCCGGCATTTTTGCATTGCCGTATAGTTTTGCCAAGGCCGGGCTGTTTTGGGGCATGGTACATTTTTTTGTTGCGTTTCTGATGGTTCTTTTGCTTAATGCTTTATACGGCCAGGTTTCTTATTACACTAGTGGCCGGCACCGGTTAACCGGTTATGCCGAAATTTATATCGGCAAATGGGCAAAGTATTTTTCTCTACTTACCACGATGGCCTCTTTTTATGGTAGCTTGTTGGCTTATGGGTTGCTGGGCGGATTGTTTGCCGCCAACTTGTTTAGCCTCCGTTTGTTTGGCATGAGTAGCGGAGTAACTTTTTCTTTATTATTTTTTACGTTTGGCGGGTTGCTGGTTTACTTAAAAATGTCTAAGGTGGCGGAGATTAACTTTTACCTCTCCTTGCCGTTTTTTGGTTTTCTTGTTTATCTAATAATCGCTGCTCTCCCCCACATAAACTTTAGCCATCTTTTTGGCAACATAGATTACTCGTTTAACAGCAGTTGGTTTTTGCCTTTCGGTGTTTGGTTTTTTGCCATTACGGGATTCTCCGGCATACCGGAGGTGAGAGACGTGGTCAACGGTTCTTCCGTAAATGTTTTAAAGAGAGTGGTTAACATTAGCATGGCCCTGGCGGCGGTCTCTTACTTGCTGTTTGTTTTTTCCGTTTGGGGATCGGGCAATAGTGGCACTACCCAAGACGCCCTCTCCGGCATAGAAAAGGTTTTGGGCCATCGCGCTTTTATTGTAGGCTCTATCATGGGCCTATTGGCGGTGTTCAACTCTTTTTTGGTTTTGGCGGTGGATACACGCAACGTTTACAGGCTGGATTTTGGGGTTGCCAGACCGATTGCGTGGTTGCTGGCTATTTTACCGCCCATCGCTTTGTTTTTGGCCGGTATTAAGGATTTTGTAAAAGTGATAGACGTAATTGGGGTGCTGGGGCTGGGCTCTACCGGCACGCTCATTATTTTAATGAGTTATGGCTTAAAGAAAAAAATAAAAGCCGGCGATACCGCCCTAATTAGCCTGCCGGCGCCGGGCGAAAAAATCGGCACTAATAATATTTTTGTGCTCCTGGTGTTTTTGGGAATTTTTGCCAGCGTGGCTTACGAGCTATTTAAAATTTTTGGTTAGCCCTAACCTCTCAAAAAAACAAAGGCTAGGTACATTAAATATAAAACGATAAGCAAAAAACCTTGCCATCTCTCAAGGGTATATTTTTTGCCCACAAACATGGCCACAAAAAGCAGAGCCGTTGCGCCCATGCTCAAATACAAATCGTAAAGTAAGTTTGTGGAAAGGGTTAGTGGCCTTATGATGGCCGCTGACCCAAGAATTAAAGATAAGTTAAAAACATTGGAGCCGATAATGTTGCCTATGGCGATGTCGCGCTTTTTTCTATAGGCGGCGGCAATAGAGGTGGCCAGTTCCGGCACGGAGGTGCCAATCGCTGTTATGGTTACTCCCACCAGCGCCTCGGTAACATGGAACATTGTGGCCAGATTGGCCGCTCCACTAACCAGCCATCTTGCGCCCAAAGTTAAGGCCACTAAACCCCCTGCCATTTGCGTAATGATTAGCGGCCATTTTTCTGCTTTAACATTGGCGATCTCTGCCGGATCACTTTTTGATATTGTGTAAACGTAGTAAAGAAAGATAGCAAA
>JAHFLR010000037.1:3452-6669 GCA_023244795.1 bacterium | reverse complement strand
GAGTTTGTTAATACATACAAATCGGAGAAGGCGGTAGAGGCGCTAGTAGCCAAGGTGGTAACAACGGCGACAGTTGTTAGAAATGGAGTAGCCCAAGAAATTATTTTTAGAAAAATAGTACCAGGCGACATAATTTTACTTTCTGCCGGCGATATAATCCCGGCCGACTCCGAAGTGTTGGAAGCAAGAGATTTTTTTGTTAACGAGGCGGCCCTTACGGGGGAGTCTTACCCCCAAGAAAAAGCTCCCGGCCTAAAGGTATTTATGGGCACCAGCATTACTTCCGGTTTTGCCGCCGCGGAGGTTAAGCAAACCGGACGGGTAACAGAATACGGCCAAATTGCCCAGCGGTTGGGCACGGCAGACACAGAAACTAGATTTGAAAGAGACATCAAAAAATTTAGCCTCTTTGTAATGAGAGTGGCCATTGTGCTGGCTGGTTTGGTTTTTATAATCAATGCTTTTGTGGGCCGCGGGTGGCTCACTTCTTTTATTTTTGCGCTGGCAATCGCCGTGGGTTTAACCCCAGAGCTGTTGCCGGTGATTATGACCGTTTCTTTAAGCAGGGGTTCGGTAATCATGTCTAAAAAGAAGGTGGTGGTAAAAAACCTTTCTGCCATAGAAAATTTCGGCAGCATGAATATTTTTTGCACGGATAAAACCGGCACATTAACGGAGGATAGGATTGTGCTGGTTAAGTGTGTTGACGTGGATGGCAAGGAATCGGAAAATGTTTTAAAGCACTCTTTTGTAAGTAGCACCTTCCGCACGGGGGTCAGCAATGCCTTAGACGTTGCCGTTAAAGAGTCCAATGCTCACATCAATATGGGAGATTACAAAAAAATCGACGAGATACCGTTTGATTTTAACAGAAAGCGAGATTCCATTGTGGCGGAAACTGATGGCAAAAGAATTATGATTACCAAGGGCGCGCCGGAAGAAGTCTTTGGTGCCTGCGGCTCCTATTTGGAGGGAGATCTTAACAAAAAATTAGACAAAGGCGGTTCGGTTAAACTCTTTGAGCAGTTTAACGCCCTAAGCCGCGAGGGGTTTAGAGTGTTGGGGGTGGCGGTTAAAGATGTTAGCCCGACGGCTAAAGTTTACAGCAGCGAGGAAGAAAAAGAGATGCAGTTTTTGGGGTTTATTTGTTTTCTTGACCCGCCCAAAGAGGGGGCGCTAGAGGCTATCAATGAGCTAGAAAATTTGGGTGTCGAACTTAAAATTTTGACCGGTGACCATGCCCTGTTAGCGCAAAAGGTTTGTAGAGACGTCGATATAAACGTAAAAGGAGTTGTAACGGGAGATATGATAGAGCATCTGGACGACAAAAAACTCACCGACCTTGCCATAAGAAACACCGTATTTGCCAGAGTAAACCCCGCCCAAAAAGAGAGGATTATTTTTCTTTTGAGGAGAGCGGGCAATACTGTTGGTTATTTGGGAGACGGCATCAACGACGCGCCAGCGCTTAAGGCGGCGGATGTTGGAATTTCCGTGAGTAACGCGGTGGACGTTGCCAAAGAAACGGCCGACATTATTTTGCTCAAAAAAAGTTTGATGGTTTTAAAAGACGGGATTATTGAGGGAAGAAAAACTTTTCAAAATACTTTTAAGTATATGCTGATGAATCTTAGCTCCAACTTTGGCAACATGTTTTCCATGATGAGCGCTTCCGCCTTTTTGCCGTTTCTGCCCATGTTGCCGGGGCAGGTTTTGCTTAATAACTTTTTGTACGACTCGGCCCAGCTCTCTCTTTCTACTGATAAGGTGGATGACAACGATATTAAAAAACCGCCACAGCTCGATATGAACTTTTTAAAAAAATACATGGTTGCCTTTGGTATCGTCAGCTCCGTTTTTGACTTCATCACTTTTTTTGTTCTTTACCGTGTTTTTAAACTGACAAATGGCCAATTCCAAACCGGGTGGTTTGTGGAGTCTATTGCCACTCAAATTCTGGTTATCTATGTAATCAGAACCCACAAATTACCATTTTTGCAAAGTTCGCCCAGCGGGTTACTGATCTTTAATACTCTTATCGCTATCGCTTTGGCATTTATTGTTCCAATCACTCCGCTTAGCCATTTGTTTGGGTTTGTGGTGCCACCGGTTAAGGTTTTGTTGGCTATTTTTGCGATAGTGTTTGCTTACTTATTGTTTGTGGAGGCGGTTAAAAGACCTTTTTACAAGAGAATCAAGATGATATAATAAACTTATGGCAGAACAAGATATAAAGGAAATTTTACAAAAAAATCTGGAGGCCTCTCAAGAGTCCTTAAGCATTTTAAAGGGCATGCGTCGCGCTCAGCGATGGGGGGCGGTGGCTAAGGTTTTTAAGTGGGCCTTAATCATAGGCATCTCTTTCGGCGCTTATTATTATATTGAGCCATATCTCAACAAAATGCTCGATGCCTACACTCAAATCAACGCCACCATAAACACCGTCCAAAAGACGGGGAGCAAAATAAATTCCGTTACGGCCTCTTCTACCGACTTTCTTAAAAAACTGGACGGGTTGCTAAAGGGGCTATAATTTGCTATTTTATATAAGTATTTATGCCTGGGTAGCTCAGGTAGTTAGAGCGCTTCTCTGAAAAAGAAGAGGTCGTCAGTGCAAGTCTGACCCCAGGCACCACCCCAATTAAAAATCCCCCATACCGTACGGTAGGGGGGATTTTTAATTTTATTATGATTTATTCTCCTTTGATTTTTAGTTTCTGGACTCGTCCTTTGTCTATTTTGGGCAGCTTGATAGTTAGTATGCCTCCCTTAACCGCGGCGTCGGCTTTGTCGGCGTCTACCTCTTGTGGCAATAAAATAGACCGGCTAAAAGAACCCCAGTAAAGCTCTTGGTAAAAGAAGTTCTCCCTTTCTATTTTTCTGATATCTTCTCGCTTGCCTCGCAGGGTAATCATGTCTTGAGTAATTGAGATCTCCAGCTCGTCTGGCCTTATGCCCGCTACAAATGCCTGAACGATGATGTCAGTTGGTGTTTGGTAGACATCAATGGTTAGCTGCCCCTCTTCCACTGGTTCGGCCTCCTCGTCTTCGGTGCCGCTTACCCTAGGGCTGGAGCCGGAATAGTTGGTTGATACCGATTCGTTTTCCTCGGCATTATAGCTGCCCGTGAGTCTTTCGAAAAATGATCTGTTGTCTTTTGGCATATTATTGGCTTATTTTATAATTTTACTACGGTTTACTCTTCTTCTTTTTTCTA
>JAHFLR010000037.1:0-3442 GCA_023244795.1 bacterium | reverse complement strand
ATAGGCGCAGCATTACTTTGGTAATCTGCGTAATATTGAGCTCGCCCCACTCTTTTATTATAAGATAGTTAAAAAAGAAGTGCAAAGAAGACGCCACAAAAAGACCGCCGATTATGTTCCTAACCTTGCTGTGAGTGTGGAAAAAGCACATTGCCAGGGTTATCCCAACTATTGCTGAGGTTGCCACATGTAAAATATTGGCCCCAATAAAACGCAAGTCTCCAGTAAGCATGGCGGGGAGAAATTCTAATCCCTGTGTTTTTTTAATGGTGTTGACCAGAAATAGAATGTTTTCCATTGCGGCAAAGCCCAAGGCGGCCGTTATCATATATATAGGTTCGTCTATCGGTTCGTCACACTCGGCCCTTTTGATCCCTCCAAAATATGCTGCCACAAATTTTATTGATTCCTCAATAATGGCCCAAAGAGCCAAAAGGATAATTGATCCCGTGAGAGTTTTTATAATGCCTGTTCCAACCTCCGCGTAATAAATCATTTCTTCCGCCCAAAGGGCAAAAAAAACCGACAGCATGCCAGCCAGAAAAGTGTAGACTAATCTTTTGGGGGGTTCGGGGTGAGCATCTTCCTTAAGCCAAAAATAAAGCCAAACCAGCGGCGGCAAAAGTCCGCCCAAAATTGGGAAGATTAACCTGGGGTCTAAAAAGTACCCCCAATTGAGCAGTTGACCTATTTGGTTGGCCATTTTTCAACGATTAAACTTGGATACTCCCTACCTAAGATTGTAGTCCAAATCTCCTCGGTAATAAACGGCATAAAAGGGTGGAGGAGGATAAGCAGATTCCTCAGTATCTCCATAATTACCCATTGGCGAGATATTTTTTCTTTTGCTCCGCCCTCTTTTATTATTGGTTTGCTTTCCTCTAAAATAATATCGGCAAATCTGTGCCAGGTGTAATGGTAGAGTTTTTCCCCGGCCAGGTAGTAGTTGAATTTGTTTATGTCGCCGGTTATCTCTTTGGTCAGATCCGAGAGCTCTTGTAAGAGGGCCAAATCATTTTCTGTTAACGTGGGCTTAACGCTCAAGTCGGCATCTTCGGTGTTTGTTAAAACAAATCTGGTGATGTTCCAAATTTTATTGGAAAAGTTTTTGTAACCTTTAATTTTATTTTCCGATATTTTTAAGTCGTTGCCCGGAGCGTTGCCTATAATCAAAGAGATGCGAGTGGCGTCGGAGCCGTATTTTTCTATCATGTCTAACGGGTCAATACCATTGCCGGCAGATTTACTCATCTTTTTGCCTTTTTCGTCACGCACTAGGCCATGCAGGTAAACAGTTTTAAATGGGATGTCGTTTAATAGGTAAGTGGTCATTAAAATCATTCTGGCTACCCAGAAGAAAAGAATATCAACTCCTGTTTCCATCACGGTTGTTGGGTGGTAGGTTTTGAGGTCTGCGGTCTCGTTGGGCCAGCCAAGAGTGGAGAAGGTCCATAGCCCGGAGGAGAACCAGGTGTCTAGGGTGTCCGGATCTTGCATCCAGCCGTCTTCGGTTGGCGGGTTAATGTCGCAGTATATTTCTTTATTTTTATACCAGACGGGGATTCTGTGGCCGTACCAAATTTGCCTGCTTATGCACCAGTCTCTTAGATTTTCTATCCAGTGGAAGTAGGTTTTCTCAAACCTCTCCGGTAGTATTTCTATTTTTTTATCTCTTACCGAGGAGATCATTAGCTCTTTTAGGCTGGTCTCGTTCTCCCCCTGTTTAAATTTTTTGTTTACGTCTATAAACCACTGCAAAGAGGGCAGCGGCTCTATCGGGTAGGCGCATCTGTAGCATACGCTTAAATTTTGAGTGATAGCCTCCTCTTTAATGATGAGGTCATTTTGTTTTAGCCATTCCACAAATTTTTTGCGCGCGTCTTTAACATGCAGGCCCGCATACTCTTTGCCGGCTTCGGCTGTCATTTTGCCGTCCTCGCCAATTATTTTGATTACGGGCAAATTGTTCTTTTTGGCCATTTCGTAGTCAATCATGGAGTGGGCAGGGGTCACACCCAACGCGCCGGTGCCGAAATCTTTATCTACGCCTTCGTCGGCAATAATCTTAATTTCCTGCCTACCGGCAGGCAAGCTTGCGGCGTTGCCTAAATCTATGGCAAAAGTTTGGCCAACATATTGTTGGTAGCGCTCGTCGGTCGGGTTAACGGCTACAGCCGTGTCGCCGAGTTTTGTTTCCGGTCTGGTGGTGGCAATGGCGATGGGGAAGTCTTTGGAGTATTTAAACGTATAGAGCGTGGCGGGCTTTTCTTTATATTCAACTTCGTCGTCGGAGAGGGTGGAGGAGCAACGCGGGCACCAGTTAACAATTCTATAACCGCGGTAAATTAATCCGTCATCGTACATTTTTTTAAACGCGGTGCGCACGGCTAAATTGCGAGCCTCATCTAGTGTGTATGCCTCGCGGCTCCAGTCTACGGAGGCGCCCATCTCTTTAACCTGCTGCACTATTGTGTCGTGGCTTTTTTGGGCAAAAGCTTCTACGCGTTTTAAAAATTCTTCTCGTCCTAAATCGTGTCGAGTTTTTTGCTCCTGCTCAAAGATGATTTTTTCCACCTTGCTTTGGGTGGCGATGGCGGCGTGGTCGGTGCCTGGGACCCATAATGTTTTTTTGCCGCTCATTCGGTTGTAGCGGACCATAATGTCTTCTATCACCAGCATCAAGGAGTGGCCGAGATGCAAGGTACCGGTAACGTTAGGCGGGGGCAGGACAATAGAAAAAGCCTCGGCATCTTTGGCCGTAACGCCTTTCTCTATGCAAACATCCGGGTTAAAATAGCCCGAATCTTCCCAGAGTTTGTATATCCTTTTTTCGGTTTCCTTTGGCTCGTAGGGTTTTAGGAATTTCTCATCTATCATCTCTCTATGCTACCAAAAATAAGGCCTTATTTCAAAGTCATATTCCCGTCGGCTTTGAGGGGAACGGAAGGACTTGCGAAGTCCTTCTTAAGGGCTTTAAAATAGGCGGCGGCTCCGATCATCGCGGCGTTGTCGCCGGTGAGTTCTACTGCCGGCACAAAGAACCCGATTTTTTTATCGTAATTTTTGATGGCGTTTTCCAGTTGCGCCCGCAATTCTTTATTAGCCGCTACGCCGCCACCCAGAATGACAGATTTAACCTCATATTCTTTTGTGGCGCGGATGGTTTTGGATATTAAAGTATCTATAATTGCTTGTTGGAATTCGTAACAGATGGCCTTCGTTATCTTTTTATTAATTTTTTTTATATCGCGAATTAGATACAATGCTGCTGTTTTTAGGCCAGAGAAACTAAAATTATAATTTTTGGAATTAATCATCGGGCGGGGCAAAATGAGTTTCGGGATTTCTTTTAGTAATTTTGGGTCGGGGATGTGCTGCGAGGCTAGTTTAGAAACTACCGGTCCGCCCGGGTAGGGCAAGCCTAACATTTTAGCCAGCTTAT
>JAHFLR010000036.1 GCA_023244795.1 bacterium | reverse complement strand
GAAAAACTGCTTGTCAGGCAAGAGAAAGAAAGGTTAAATAGATAGGTAATAAGGCCCTATCGTCTAGCCTGGTTAGGACACGTCCCTCTCACGGATGAAACTGGGGTTCGAATCCCCATAGGGTCACCAATAGAAAAGGCGGGGAACTTGTCCCCGCCAAACACTTTCGGCAATTACGCAACCGGATTGGTCGCGCCATTGCTCGATTTTCTTTTCTTGACCTGCCTCGCGCTCCTTTTGCCTAGCGAGCGGATGAGCTCTGCCAAATATTCTTTTTCCCTTGGGCTTAGTTGCTCCGTCGGTTGGAGAATGTATAGTCCGCCACGCGGAATAGCAAATGGAACCAACTTAGCCACGGATTTTTTTGAATGTGCTAACTAACGCTTGGGAGAAGCCAGGTTGGCTCTAATCTGTTCCGCCAACTTTTTGGAAAGTCTGGGGAATTTTACCTTACGCGGTTTTCCCTTGCTGGCTCGCTTGAGCCCTTCGTGGGCCGCCTCTGCCATCTCCTTGGCGGTAGTAATCACTACCGAGTCATCAAGCAACCCTTCCATCTCGATTCTCCTGCGGTAATCTTCTACCCTGGCCGCAATGGCTGCCTTGCGGGCGTTCCGCCTGACTTGCTTCATCACATACGGCCCCTTGCACTTCGGGCAAATGGTGAGAGTGCCGCCGATAGTCGGTTCGATATACCAGTCGTTACCTTGCAGGGCGCTTTGATTGTAGGGAGATTCGGACCGGCATTTTTTGCCGTTAGGGTAAACATGATTGCATCTCATAAAGAAGCCCATGGTTTTCTCCTCCTGATAGGTTCTTGTCCAACTTAATGTTAGCGGACCGGCGGGTTTTAGCAAGTGTATTTTGTGTTATAATTAGGCAATGCAACAAGTGATTTTTGTAATAATTGGTTTAATTATGGGAGCCATCGTTGTGTGGCTATTTTTAAGGGGGCAAAAAAAAGAGAGTGGGCAAGAGAGCGGCGCGCTAATGATGATGCAAAAACAATTGGAAGAGATTAGAGGCACCCTAGATAACAAGCTGGGAGAGTCTACTCGGGTTATGCAAAATCAGTTTGGTCAGAGCGCCAAAATTATACAGGATGTTACCGAGAGGCTCACCAAACTAGACGAGACAAACAAGCAGGTGGTGAGTTTTGCCGATCAATTAAAAGATCTCCAAGATATTTTAAAAAATCCAAAGCAACGCGGTATTTTGGGAGAATATTATTTGGAGACCTTGCTAAAAAATGTTTTGCCGCCGGGGAGTTATCAAATGCAGTACACCTTTCCGGACGGCAACATCGTGGACGCTGTTGTTTTTGTTAAAGATAAAATTATCCCCGTTGATTCTAAGTTTTCCCTAGAGAACTATAACCGCATGGCAGAAGAAAAAAACGAGGCGGAAAGAGAAAGACTGGAGAAGGTTTTTGTAAATGATTTAAAAAATCGAATCTTAGAAACTTCCAAATACATCCAACCGGAAAACGGCACCATGGATTTTGCCTTTATGTTTATTCCGCACGAGGCCATTTATTACGATTTAATTGTAAATAAAATCGGCGCTCTAAAAGACGAAGATACAGAAAATTTGATTCAACGCGCCGCCGCCAAATACAAGGTAATAATCGTCTCGCCCACTTCTTTTTTGGCTTATTTACAAACTGTTATGCAGGGGCTCAAGGCTCTCCAAATTGAGGAATCAGCCAAGGAGATTAAAAAGAGGGTAGAGGAACTAGGTAAACACTTGGGCGCTTACGAAAGCTATATGGCTAAAATGGGCGCTAATTTGGGCACTACGGTAAACTCATACAATGCAGCCTATAAAGAGCTGGGCAAGATAGACAAAGACGTTTTGCGCGTCACCGGGGAGCCAGTTGGCATAGATGTTAAAACAATAGACAAGCCGGAGGAGTTATGATTTAATACCACTAGATTTCGAACTCTGCAATATTTCAACATCTGGCCTCAATGGGCCAAAACCCAAAGGAGAGCGCATGAGCAAAAGGGTGCGGGCACGCAGGAGAGCCTTAGCGGAAGCAATCAAAAAGCCCATCGCCACGGGCAATCTTTCGTGGGATGAGTTCGTAGAACTCGCCAAGCTCCTGCCCGAACTTGAGGTGGGGGGCATGGTTACGATTCAATATCTTGATGGTCTGGTTACGGTCTACGCCAAGAACGAGTTTGTTGTAGACCATTTTCGCCACTCGCTCACCGAGGGCATGCTCGATTTCTACGGCTGGGGAGCCAAGATCGAGCTGGCCCCCAACTTGCCGGTTGGCTGTTGAGATGTGCCTTGGGGGCGCCACTCCGCGTGGCGCTCTTTCTTTTTCTCTTGTTTCTGCAAACTCTTGCAAAATTAAAGTTTTTATGTAGAATGGAACAATATGGCAACAACTAAAAAACAACCCGCTTCCGTTAAGGCTACAGCGGACAAAGCAAAAAAGACGGTATCAAAGGTAAAAAAACTGGCGAAAAAGGCCCCCAAGGTTATAAACGATAACGACGCGCTAGCCGTAATTGCAACCGGTGGCAAGCAATATTTGGTTAGAGAGGGCCAGATGTTAAACGTGGAGAGGTTAGGCGCCAAAGAGGGCGACAATTACACCTTCGACCAGGTTTTACTTATCTCTATCGGAGGCGATGTTAAGATAGGCAGCCCGATGGTTGCCGGGGCCAAAGTGACCGCTCAGGTAGAAAAAGAAGTAAGGGGAGAAAAGGTCATCACTCAAAAATACAAAAACAAAACCAGATCTGCTATCAAAAGGGGACATAGGCAAACATACTCCAGAGTTAAAATATTAGAGATTAAGTAATCACAAAATAGCGCCGCTCGGCGCTATTTTTATTTTCGGTTCTTTAGCGCGTTGGAGATTGTTTCGTCGTCACTGTATTCCAACTCGGTGCCGGTGGAGAGGCCGCGCCCCAGCCGGGTTATTTTTATTGGCTCGCCCTGAGCTTGTCGAATGGGCTCCAAAACTTTTTGGATGTATCTGGCGGTGTTGTCGCCCTCAACCGTAGCACTAGTGGCGATTATAATTTCTTCCGGCTTGTTGGCGGTTATTTTCTCAAATAAATTTTTAAATCTTAAACCAGATTCGCTGCCGTTGTTTAAAGATAAAACTCCGCCTAAAACAAAATATTTTCCGTTATAAACTCCAGATTTTTCTATGTTTTCTAGGTCAACGTCTTTTTCTACCACCATAACAATGTCTTCTCGGTTTTTGTTGGCGCAAATGCCGCACTTATCTCCCGCGCCATTAAAAAATCTATAGCACGAGAGGCATTGCCTCACTTCGCTTTTAACTTGAGCCAGAGCATTTATCAGTTCTTCGATGTATTTTTCATTTTGGCCGGCTAAAAAAAAGGCAAACCTTCTTGCTTGCCTCGGGCCGATACCCGGAAACTTTAAAAATAATTCTACCAGTTTATCAAAAACCATTTAAGCAAAACTTAACATCTTATTTTTATAACGACCCAAAATCACCTTTCTCAATCGATCTAAATGTAACCTGATCCTTTATAAAGCCGAGTTTGATCATACCCGTCGGGCCGTTTCTGTGTTTTTCTATCAAAATTTCGGCTTCGGAAAATGCGGAATCGCTGTCGTTATAGCCCTCTCTATTTTTATCGTCTCTGTAAATAAACATAACTACGTCTGCGTCTTGCTCAATGGAACCGCTATCTCTTAGGTCATGCAGTTTTGGTCTTTTGTCTTGCCTGCTTTCCACGGCGCGAGAGAGCTGTGAGAGCGCCAATACCGGCACATCCAGCTCTTTGGCTAGTCCCTTAAGCGAGCGAGATATCTCGGTCATTTGCTGCACCATGTTATCTGTTCTTTCTCTGGGCATCATCAGTTGCAAATAATCTACCACCAAAAGACCGAGTCCGTGTTCGGCTTGCAGGCGCCTGGCCATGGCGCGCATCTGCAGAATATTTTTTGATGCTTCGTCGTCTATGTAGATAGGGGCTTGAGATAGCCGGTCCAGCGCCTCGCTGATACGTCCGAAGTCGTCATCGCTGATGCCCTTGCCCGTTCTCATTTTCCATGAGTCTACCGATGCCTCGGCGGCGATTATTCTGTCTACAATTTGGCTGGCCGACATTTCCAAGCTAAAGATGCCAACTGGGATTCCTTTTTTAGCTACATTGCGCGCAATGTCTAGCGCCAGCGCGGTTTTACCCATGGAGGGGCGAGCGGCCAAGATAATCAAATCCGATTTTTGGAAACCGGCAAGTTTATGATCCAAATCGTTAAATCCCGAGGGCACTCCTCTAATCTCGTCCGTTGATTTATGAAGCTTGTCTAATCTATCCCAGGCGTCGCTAAAAAGATCCTTTACCCCCTGGAATTTTTGCTTAACCGAGTGACGGGCGATGCTGAAGATCTTCTTTTCTGCGTCGTCCAGCAGTTGCTCCACATCCTCGTTCTCATTAAAACCAAGGTCGGAGATGTGGCTAGAAGACTCAATTAAATCTCTCAATATTTTTTTCTTGCGCACGATTTCCGCGTAGTGTTTGATGTTAGAGGCGGACGGAACACTATTAACGAGGTCGGTTAGATACGCGTTGCCGCCGACGCTCTTGATAGACTTTCTCTCTTTTAATTTATTGGAGAGAGAGAGAAGGTCGATAGGCTCTCTTTTAACATAAAGTTCCAACATGGCTTCGTATATTTCCGAATGTTTATTTTCGTAAAAGTCCTCCGGCCTCACGATATCGGAAACAATGTCTATAGATTTAGAATCCATCATAATAGCGCCCAAAACGGATTGCTCCGCTTCTGTGCTGTGAGGGGGGATTCTGGTCATCCCGATTTTTTTTGTTTCTGTCGCCATTACGGTTTCTATCATAGCACAGCCGGGCGGGGGTCAAAACCTTGTCAAAACGTTTAAATGTTGATAGTTTGGGGATAGAAGAGGTCATTGAAAGGAGACACCAATGAGCAAGGTTGTTCGAGTCCGAGTGTTTTGCCAGAGATGGTATTATCAGAACTCCGCCACTTACGAAAAAGCGGGAGTTTCTCTACATCTTTCCGAAAGAGCCCATGGGGCTTACCTGAGAGAGTTCTCCAAGAGTCAGCGGAGGACATATTTGAAGTATCGCTCGGTTCCGGGTACTTACCAACTTCCGGAGAAGAAGCCGTTTTGGTGCGAGGTTCCGGCCGAAGCGCTGAAGTCGTTTAAGGGCAACAGAAAGAGCGCTCGCATTCACCGCCTTGATCCCTGGATGAAAGATGTCATCGCCAAACAAGAGAGTAAGGAGCTGAGCGAGCCGAAAGAACAGAAGCGTGAGTCGCTCGATCAATTGCTGGAGGCTATGGATCAGATTCTCTCCAGGCACCTTGGCAAACTGGAAGCCGAATTGCGTAGGCGCAAGCAGAAGGGTCGGTAATGACAAACATCTTGATGGAGAAGAGCAGGATGGGCCACATGTTCCATTTCCTTATGGGAGCGGTATTGGGTTATGCCCCCCAGATTTTGATGACAGGCGCCAACTGGTGGGACCCCGTCGGTATCTACATAATTTCTTACCTGATGATTTTTGGTCCGTTACGCAAGCGCGCGAAGAACATTTTTTCTCGAGGGCGACAATACTCTTACGCCAATTATCCCGTTGTCTACGGGTACCTGCTCTCGGTAACCGCCATGATGGTTACAAGCATTGCCATCAAGTATGGCCCCAAGACAGAGAGCTGGGGCGAGCTTGGCGCCGAGGTCTTGTGTTTCTTTATCTTGTTGGATGTCAGCTACAACACCCTGGAGTCCTTTTACAAGGGGCTGGCAAAGAAGGGGTGAGAATAGCTAACAAACAGTATCGCAAAATTTGCGATTAGGCCGGCGGAGTTTCTCTGCCGGCTATTTCTTTTTTAGGATATAGCCACCGGGAGTGTCTTCTACCTCATAGCCGAGCTCTAAGATTTTACCTCTCAAATTATCTGACTCCTGCCAGTTTTTATCCGCGCGCGCCTGTTGGCGTTTTTTTGCCAGATCCTCAATTTCTTGCGGCGCGCCTTGCTCGTTTAATAAGTCCGTCAATTTTAAGCCCAAAACTTTATCGAAGCTTAAGATAGTGGCCAGCTTATCGCCATTGTTTAAATCCGATTTTAAAACTTCCTGCAAAATTGCCAGCGCCTGAGGGGAGTTAAAGTCGTCGCTAATTGCTCCAATAAATTTTTCTTCGTAATTATCGTCTATGGAGCCGACATCTTTGCCCAGACTTTTTATTTGATGATGCAGATTTTTTAATCCGTTTTGCGCCGCCTCAAGCGCCTCCCAAGTAAAATTTTGTTTGGAGCGGTAATGAGCCTGCAAAAAGAAATACCTTAACGCCATTGGGTCAAATCCTTTTTCTATAACTTCGTCTACGCTGTAGCTGGTGCCCTCGGATTTAGACATTTTTCCGTTGTTAACGAGCAAGTGCTCGTTGTGTATCCAGTAATTTACAAACGGCTTGTCGTTGGCCGACTCGCTTTGGGCTATTTCGTTGGTGTGGTGTACGGGTATATGCTCAATGCCGCCCATGTGCACGTCTATGGTATCTCCCAGGTATTTTTTTATCATCGCCGAGCATTCTATGTGCCAACCGGGGAAGCCGTCTCCCCAAGGGGAAGGCCAAAATTGCAGAGCGTTTTTGTGTTTTCCTTTTTTAAAAAACCACAGCGCAAAATCGTTAGGATTGTGTTTCTCCGGGTCGGAGACATCTCCTTTGCCGGCGCCCTCCTTTTGCTCCTCCAAAATTTGCCTAGATAGCCGCGTGTAATCTTTTGCTCTGGAGATGTCAAAATATATGGCCAGATCCGTTTGGTAGGCAAACTCTTTATTAATTAGGGTTCTAACCATC
>JAHFLR010000035.1 GCA_023244795.1 bacterium | reverse complement strand
TAGCGGCACGGCGTCTATGCCATAGTGCTCCATAAGCGGGTGAGCGCTGCCAGCGGCGCGGTGGATATCAAACTCCTTCTTGAGCAGGGTGTCTACGGCCGAGTTTAGGTTAAAGGGGTAACCTGGTGGTTGCCCCACGCCCAATCGCCTATCCAGGTAAAAGCATCTTGGGCAATTTAAGAAAAGGTCAATTTTGGACCGACTCAACTTAAACGGCTCTTGACCAGCTTCCCCCGAGCCGTGCCGAAGGGGGTCAAAGAGATTTTTTGTTCTTCTTGGGTTATAGTATTCGCTCACAATTATTGTTTTACCGGCTGAGAACCTTCCTTTTTGCTAAACACGAATAGATAAAGAATCTCCAAAATGCCAAGGGTATTGATAACGAGTAGCGCCACAAACCATCCTTTTTCTCCTCTCCTGGCGGCTCTCCACAGCGACCAGCCCTTCCAGAACAAAGACCAAAGGACAAAAACCAAAACGACGGCCGGCAAAAAAAACATAGCTTTTACCAGCCACTCCGGAGCGTTGGTATTGGCGTAAGTGCTAAATATACCGTTTTGCCCCATCATTTGGCTGGGAAAATTATTAAAATAGTAATTCCTCATCATAAAAAATATAATAATTATTCTTGATAACACGACGACGCTTAAATTATATCACAAACCCAGACGCAAGGCCGAAGCAAAAAGAAAAAGGAGCATTAAGCTCCTTTTTCTGCGTCTCCTTTAGAGACTTGCTCTGCTTGAGAGTCTCTCTCTCCCCTTAACACGCTTTTGGCGTACTTTCGGGAACAGGTGAGCCACTCTTGAGAATCGGTACCTTTTTTAAACATCTTAATCGCCCAATCGGTTGCCCATTCCGGATCAAAGGCATGCTTGTCGGAAACTTCGGGGTGATAGCATTGGTTGATTTGCCAAATACCTCTAGACCTCATTGGTTTGCCGGTGCTGGGACATGTTAAATTCCCGTCGCCTAGCTTAGTAGGATCTAACTCTGACTCACACTTAGTGATAAAGAGAACTTTATCTTCGTTTAAATTGCTTGAGCGAGCTTTATCTCTGACTATTTCCTCAACTGATCTCGGCTTTTCTTCCGATGTTTTTGGTACTGATGTTTTGACTTCGATAAACTGGACCGTATCCGGCCCTATCGCACTTACGGTCGTTGCTGGTTGGGCTGGCATTAACATTACGTTAACCGCCGTGGCCATCACCACTAACGACGTTTGTAAAATTGTAGGAATAAATTTTTATCATCTTAGATTCCGCAGACGCGGGCAATCAAGAATCTAGTTAACCTTATAATTTTCAATCAAAAAAGCTCTGTTCGAGCTTAAGGTTATAGTAGCATCCCGGAGGTTAAAAGTCAATGGTTCTGCAACAAAAACTCCCGTCCGTCAAACTAAAAAACCCTAGAACCTATATAAATTAAGGGTTTTTATGATATTGCCCCTTTGGGGCTTTAGTTGCATAATCTCCCCCTCCTTCTTTTGAGAGAACCTGAAGGTGGGAGAAACCAAAACCGCCCCCTGAGGCAGCTCCCGCTCTAATTTAGGCAATAACTGGTCCATCAGCTTGGGGAAAAGGTACATATAAATGGCGTTGGCCGAGGCAAAGTCCTCCTTAAAAAAGTCTCCCCTCCTTATTTTAATGGCTTTTCTGGCGCCACTACGCCAAACATTAAAGATTGCCAGCAGGTATGGGAACGGCTTAATCTCCATGCCAATATATGAGGCGCGAGGCTGCTTCCTCCAAAAATCAATCAGGACCCGGGCATCACCGCAGCCTAAATCCCAAACAACATCGCCCTCTTTTATGGCAAGGAGGCCAAAGGCCCCATTAATGGCCTCCTGGCTAGCTGGCACAAAAGGCGCTCCGCCCCAAAAGAGGCCGACAAAAAAAGTCAAAAAAATCACCGAGAAGGCGACCGTAAACATTGAGATCAAAAGATAAGCCAGAGATAGAAACAACATTGTCGGGCTGCCGAGAATCGAACTCGGTCTTTACCCTCCCGAAGGGCACGTACTACCGGTATACTACAGCCCGGGCCGGTATATTTACCCGCCAAAGTTCGCCGCAGCGAACGTCGGCGGGCTACAGCCCGATTAAAAAAGAATAGCATCAAAGGCTCGAAAAGAAAACGGCGAGGGCTACTTGCCCCCGCCAGCGGCGTCTACTCGCCACCAATATCTAACTCAACCATTTCTCCCTGGCACCGACCGCTTTTGGTCTTGTCGTCGGGCTGAGAGCACTTGGGGTTGGAGCCGGCGGCGATTAAATCTTTGGCCACCTCTTCATCAATTCCGTAAATATCCTTCTCGTGCCAACATTTCTCGCATCGCATTCTCATTGCCGATCTCCGATTAGCCGAAGCATTTGTCGTGTTGGGCCTCTGCCGATTGACACTTGACCCCAAGCCGAGCCACACACGGCGGGTTAAACTTCCCCCCGCACAAGAGTAGCCGCTTCCCCGGGTGCTGTATTCCAGCACCGGACCAATTACAAGAGAGTTCGTAACATTGGTCGGGATCGGCAAACTTGCGAGAGTCGCCATGGGCCATAATAAGATCTTTGGAAAACTGGATAGCAACCACTGCCTCACCCTCTTCCAGCAGGGCCAAAAGTTCGGCAAACCCCTTAAATTTCTGGCCAGTTTTTACGTTCATGGATCCTCCAGTAGGCCTAGTATTTTTTAGTTGATTGTTTATCTTGTTGTTCGAATCTAATTAAAAACTAGCACGGCTAGTAAAAATAGCAAATTAAAAAAACGCAGTATATAATGTTTGTATGGCACTTAAATTTGAGTGGAAAGACGAATATGCTCTTGATATTGGCTCTATTGATGCCCAGCATCAAAACTTTTTTAGGGTTGCCAATAGAATTTCCGATTTGGCCGAGGAATTAGAGATAGACCGCCAAGAGCTCGTCGCCGTTATCGGCGAACTGCTAAATTACTCTCTCTACCACTTCGGCGTAGAAGAGGAATTATTTTACAGCCTAAATTACCCGGAGAAGGAGGCGCACATTGAGGCGCACAACGCGTTTAGGATTAAATCCGGCCAATTTATGGAGCGCATGACAGACAAAGACATCAACATAAAAGAGTTGGCCATGGAGGCAGCCGGCTTTGCAATCAACTGGCTTACCGGACACATTTTGGTGGTAGATAAAAAATACGCTCCATTTTTTAAGGAAAAAGGGATAGAATAAAAATTTTTAGCTTCTAAATGTCGGGCTGCCGAGACTCGAACTCGGACTAAAACTTCCCAAAAGTCTCGTGCTACCATTACACTACAGCCCGTTACAAACAGCATTATGTAGTAAAATCAATTAAAAAACAACCCCCCACTGTACGGTGGGGGGTTGTTTAACTCTTGCAGCTGATAGCTTTACGGAGTTGTTGTTGCCGTAGTAGTCGCCACCGGAGGAGTAGTTGTTGCTACCGGGGGTGTTGTCGTGGCGGTATCTAGGCCACCATTACCTCGTAAAGAATTAATAGCACCCCTTACTCGCGACAGAGCCTTATGCACATCATCGAGCATGTTTCTGGCGTCTTTAACCAGCGCTTGGCCCGCCTCGTAATTTGTTTTAATCGCGCCCAAACTTGTGATTAATTTAAACTGCGCCATAGCATCGGCAATTTTTTGTTTGACTGCCGGGATTCTGGCTTTGGCATCGCTTAGTTGGGATTCTACCAACACGGTGTTCTTGCCTGCTGCTTTTAAGGCGGCGATATCGCTCGCCAGAGTATTGGCCAGTGTCTCCTCTCGACTAACAATGTAATTTAGCCGGCCAGCTAAAATCTCCCCAGATACTCTTTTAACGGTTATTTTTACCGTGTCCGAGTAATCTCTAATCTCCTGAACCTGCATCTTGGTTGTGGTGGCGGAGGTAGAAGCCGTATTGCCAATTTCTATCACCTTGGCGTTGAGCCAGTTTATATTGGTGTCTATTTCCGCTTTTATTGTAACCTTGTCTGTATCCAATAGTTTAGAGCCGCTCAATTTGTTCTCAAGCGCTCCCAAGCGGTTAACCAGCGCCATGGCCACATTGCCGGCCAATTTTTGCGCCCCCTCTACCGCTCTTCCCCTCGCCTTGTTTCTGGCTTCTTCTGTCTTTTGTTTTTTTATCTCGCCAATAGAAGTTAAAAGATCCTTTCTGTCTTGGTTAATCTCATCTATTTTGCTTTTAAACTCGTCTCTGGCAGATTGAAATTTCTCTTTAAGCTGGTCTCGCTGATCTTTAATTTGATTCTTCAGGTCTTCTATCTTTTGTCTCCCCTCCTCAATAATAGTTCTTATCGTTTCTCCCGATCTATCGGAAGAGGTTGCGGTAGACGAGGAAGAGTTATCGTTTCCGCTATCGCCCTCTCTGGCAAATGAGACCGCTGCCATAGAAAAAGCAAAGGCCGCAGCTGCTCCCAAGATAATTGCTTTTTTAAATGTGTCTTTCATTTTTTTATTTTTGTTAGATATTGTTAACCGCAGACAGGCCGTTGCTCGCGGCGTCTAGGGCGGCGTCGTTGGCTGTGCTGTTTAGATCTTTTAGGTCGACCGCGTCTTTATCAAAATTTGCCAGCTCGTCTGTTGTCTCGGCAGCCAAATTATCGGAGGTAACTTTTTGAGCTTGTTTGCTTATTGGCGCTGCGCTGCTTCCGGGAGAGTAAGCGGGAGTTTGGGAATACCAATAAATCCCACCGGCAGCCACCAGTGCCAATATAACGACGGCCACCAAATACGATTGCTTGTTCATAAATATGATTTAGATTATTGCTAATAATAAACCGATAAGATTATTGTATCACAAATTGAATATGAAAAAGAAAAAGGCAGGGGGGATCCCCTGCCACATGCGCAAATTGCCTTATTGTTTGCCCTTATCGGGCTCCTTGGGCACCGCCAGCTCAAACGCTCGGCGAATGATAACGGCCCCGAGAGCAAATATTGCGACGAAACCCGTCATCATAAGAATAAAGTTCTTCAACCCCGGGACAAGTCCCGAAAGAAGAAGACTCAAGACACACCCTCCGAACAAAAGGGCCAACCAGTCTTGCCTGTAATTTTCTCCTGCACGCTGATCAGGCGGCTCGATATGAGTCTGACGCTCGACGCCCATCGCAACCTCCGGGTTTGATGTTTTGTCTCATTTCCAAAATCTATAACAAAGTCCTACCTGCTCTAATTCAAGCAAATGCAGGAGAAATTGCAATCAAAAAATAAAGCCCCGACGAATCCTCAGATCGTCGGGGCAAAAGCGGTTTAGAGACGCACAGGGTCTGTGCTAGAAGTTGTACTTGAGCCCGAGTTGGCTGCCGGAAGCGTAGTAAGCGCCCCAAACAACCAACCTTGTCTCGGGGATGCTCAGCTCGAGCACGGGGGCAACATCGACATCCTTCTCGAAGAAGACGCCGACCTTGACTCCCTTGGCAACATTAGCGAAGGCCTTCGCCTTCCACCAGTTGTTGCTCGCCTCGGCCCCTCTCTCGTACACGGCGTACAGCGACCCGAACTTGTTGCCGACCAAAGCAGAGCTTGCATAGCGAGTCGGGTTCTCCCCGCTCTTCGCCGACTGCACGCCCACCGAGGCCGACAGGCTCACCCACGGAGCAGGCGTCCACGTCGGGCCAACATACCCCTCCGACCAATACTGGCCGGTGAGGAAGTACGCCGACCAGCCGAAGGCGCTCTCGCCAAACGACTTGCTCTCGAAGATCGAGAGCTTGTGGCTCGTCTTGCCGCCGAAGGTAATCTTGTCCTCGAGCGTCGCGGCGTTAGCCAGGTTGGCTGCAAAAACGATTGCGCACGCCAGAGCGAACATCAGCTTCTTCATTTCTTTCTCCTTTTGTTTTCTGTGTGCTTGGCAGACTGGGCACCATTGCCTAATCTGTCATTCTTTCTGACTTAACTATAGCAATATGTTTGACAAAAGTATCAAATATTGTCAAATGTGCGAATATTAAATTCTACTGTATAAGTCTTTTCCTTAATTTATAAGACTATTTTGAGCCAAAATTGTAGTCTAAAATGTTGACATTTTTGATGACATAATTATAATTAAAGCATTATGGCTCTCAAAAAAAATTTAACCGACTTTGGCCTAACAGATAACGAGGCCAGCGCCTACCTGGCCACTTTGGAGCTAGGCGAGACTACTATCATAAGAATTGCCAAAAAGGCCGGCATAAAAAGGACGACCACCTACCTGGCGGTTGAATCTTTAAAAGAAAAAGGCTTGGTGAGCACACTCAAGAAAAACAAAAAGTTATTTTTTTATGCAGAAGATCCAAGAGTACTAGAGAGAAAAGCGGAAGAGAAAAAAGAAGCAATAAAAAACGCCATCCCCCAACTCCTCTCAATAACCAACCTCATAGATAAAAAGCCTATAATTAAGTACTTTGAGGGCAAAGAAGGGATGAAAGAAGTTTTAAGAGATGTTTTGCGGTACCCAAACAACACAAATAGGGTTTGGTATTCGGAAGATTACGCCAAGACCATCGGCCAAGAATTTTTCGATAAGTACTACATTCCGGAAAGATTAAAGAAAAAAATTTGGACAAAATCTATACATCCAGACTCCCCCTCCATAAGAGAAAGCACGAAATATAACATAAAAGAATTGCGAACATCAAAATATGTAACTGATAAAAGTTTTGAATTACCGATAGAAATAATGGCTTATGGCGATAGGAAGGTTGGCATTATCTCCTTGTACGAAGAGGTCTCTTTGATAATAGAAAGCGAAAAAATATACAAATCTCTCAAAAGCATCTTTGAGTTACAGTGGAATTCTTTGCCGGATTAAACTATATTCTCAATAAAATCCACGCTGGCTTTGTGGGTAGTAAAATCTAGGTAAACTATGGCGGCATCGAGCTGCCAGTTTGTTTCATCAGAAACCTTATGATCCATTAAGTAGGTCTGGATAGCTCTATATAGGCGTTTTATCTTCCATGGGTGGATATTCTCCTCCGGCCTAAAGCCATCTTGCTTCCCTACCAACTTAGGATGGCTAACCGACTTAACCTCCACAAAATGTATCTTG
>JAHFLR010000034.1:5955-7532 GCA_023244795.1 bacterium | reverse complement strand
CCGTAAAAGTCGGGTGGTCGGTAACCTCCCACGGAGAGCCGTACTTATCGGGGGAAATTCCAAAGCCGTCTAAAATATCAGCACCACCGGTTTAAAGTTGTATTTTTTTGCTTCTGCCTCCTTCATGATTGCTTTATTTTAGCACAAGGGCCCTCAGCTTTCAGCCTCTTAATCTTAACCCTCCAAGCAATAAAAAACCGAATACCTTTGTCGGTTTTTCTAAACTAAAAATCCCTAACTCCACGCGATAGCAAAAGTTAGGGATTTTGATGATAAACGAGAAACCCCGCCGAATCTTGCGATTGGGGCATAAAAATAAAAAAGCCCCGAGCCTGCCGAAACAGACCCGAGGCCGAGATGTAATAAGTTCTACCTCTTATCCACGAAAGTGATGATGGGGCAGAACTTCTCCTTGCGGGCTTTAAGGTAAGCCCGGAAAACTTGTAACGCTTCCGTATTGGAGATGGCTCTGTCCAATTTTTCGTACACGAAAGGAGCAGAGGCTGCCAATGCCAAAAGCAGCACTGTGCATATTATAGAGAGCAGGAGAGCAACTCCCGGAGCATGGAAAATGTTGCCGTTATGGTGCCCATACCTTGCCCAAGTGGCCAGTGAGCAAAGACCCACGCATACGGCGTACAAAAGTGCCAGCACTGGCAAGACCGTCGCCGGCATTAGGGGGAACTTTCTTATTTTCGGCCACTGTACCACGAAACGGTTCGAGTTTACCGAGAAACCAAACAGAGCTTCTACCACCAGACAGATCGGCCCAACGATGATAATCATGAGAACCAGCCTCCAAAAGAATTGGCAGAGGTTCACCTGTTCAGGCGGATCTTCCAGGAAGTATGCCAGCTTATAAAGCGCGCCGTTCTTGTTTATCTCCACGTCTACTCTCCTTTTGCTTTGTCGAACAGTTCTTTGTCGTCGGGGTGGAGAACGAAGAATCTTTCGGAAATTGCCTTCCCAATTTTGTCGGCTCTTTTAGTTAGGGCTAGTGTAGCCGCTGAATACAGAGCGATGATTGAAAGTCCTGTGAGTGCACCTGATAGGGCACTAACTGATGTGCCTGTTCCTCGAGGAAATATCCATCCATTCGCTGCGGCGAATGTGAGGGCAAACACAAGCAGTGGCAGGGGGCCAAATAAAGATAGGACAGTTACCGAGTCAACATCGACGAACCATCGCTTGCTCATCTCGCTCTCGGTGAAAGCTGTCAGTTGGTCGCGGATGTTCTTGAGCATCGTCTCGCACACCGGCCGGCTGATGGGTTCCATCCCACCGCACTCCAGGCACCTTTCCTTGAGCGGAGCGCCGCAGTTGTTGCAGAAGTTACCAGCCCTGTTGTCTTTACCGCACTTTGGGCATTTCATCGCCATTCTCCTTTTTGGTTAAAGCCAGAGTTGATTGTTAGGGTGCTTATTTTTCTGTTTGTATTCATATGGCTAAACAACAAAATCGTCAATTAAGTTTATACCAAAAACGCCCATAAACCAGCCAAATAAGCGTTTTTTAAATCTTATTCATCAATATTATTGACAATTTACCGATGGTAATTTAATCTCAAGACATGGATG
>JAHFLR010000034.1:0-5945 GCA_023244795.1 bacterium | reverse complement strand
TACAGAAAAAGAAGCGGCGGTATATTTAGCGCTTTTGGAATTGGGGCAAGGTGATGTGGGCGACATTTCCAAAGTATCGGAGCTTAAGCGCCCGATTATCTACGTGCTTCTGGAGGGGTTGGTAAAGAGAGGTTACGTGAGCGAGCTGCCAAACAAAAAGATAAACACCTATCATGCCATTGATCCTTCTGTCATACTAAGCCGCCTCAAAACAACAGCTAAAAATTTTGCCGAAATGCTCCCCATAATGCGCGCGCTCCACAATAACGGAAAAAGCCGACCCAAAATGCACTACGTAGAAACCCGAGAAGGCATCGCCAACGCCTATGAAGAAATGAACTACGCCAAAGAATGTTTTTTTATTACTTCTTACGAACGAATTGAAGAATATATTCCAGACGCAACAAGTAAGTGGCTCAAGGGGCTAGAAAAAGGCCACTACCCATTAAAAAGCAAAAGTCTTATTCCGCCAACTCCCAAAGATTTAGGTTTCGGTCGTAAAATAAAAAAGCTTGGTCAGCAAGCTAGGACGCTGGAAGACTTGAGGGGGCTGAGTATGGACTTTGCCCTGGCAGATAACAAGCTAGCTATTACTTCTTTTGAGCAAGAGCCGTTTTTGGTAATGATTGAATCGGAAGAATTAGCAAAATCCATTAGGCCAATTTTTGAGATAGCATGGAAGGCGGGCAAAGAGATAAAATAATAATCATTTATATAAATTACTGTGCGAATCTATAACGACAAAAATAAATTCGTCATTGCCCTGAAATTTATAAATTGCTCTTAAATCACTTGTTATATTAACACTTCTGTACCCTTTTAGCTTGCCCCTTAAAGGATGATTGCGGAGAATTTGGTCAAATGGATCCTGCACAAAAACGATTAACCTTTCGTCAAACCTTTTTTGCTCTTGAGGAGGTAACTTTTTATATCCTTTCTCAAAATCCTTGTGAAAAAATATCCTCATTAGGAGTGCAAGTACTTAATCGCATCTTCGGCGGTACGAAAAGCGGGGGAAATGTTGGTCTTACTAACAATGTCTTTATCTGCCCTACTTAATATGCTCTCTAGGCCAGTTGTTATCTCCGAAGCTAACGAGAAATACACCTCCTTATTTCTTACAAACTGCTTGAGGGAGGCGTTGACCACTGTGCTAAGTGGCATGCCAAGCTCCTTGGCTATTTTTTGCGCTTTTTCTTTAATATCTTTATCGGTTTTGATGTTTATAACGGTCTTCATAACCGTAGTATATACAATGGTTTAAGCAGTGTCAACAACCAGCTCAACGCCCCAGGGCATTGGACAAACTTATAAAATCTTGGTAAGGTTAAATCAATTATCACTTTAAATTTAGGCATAGCCCAAAATCCAAAAAACATTTAAAAATATGAGGAATAAGGACACAATGCTATACAATTATGGACATCAGCAAAATAATCTTGTTGAGTGGCATTTCGGCTCTGGGTGGAGTCGTAATTGGCTACTTATTAAATCAGCTTTTGGCTCTCAAGCAGAAAAACTCGATCGAGATCAAAGCTAAACAGGCGCTATTAGACGCCAAAACCGAGGCACAAAAAACATTAGACGAGGCCAAAAATAAGGCCGACCAAATACTCGAGGGGGCAAAACGCGAGGAGAAAGATTCCATGGCGCAGGTTCGTCGTTTGGAAGAACGCGTTATTAAAAGAGAGGAACAGCTAGACAAAGAGGAGAAGGAGGTAGACGGCGAACGCAATCTGCTCCGAGAGAAAATAGAGTTCCTCAACAAAAAGAAGGAGGACATCGACGCCATTGAACTCAAAAAGAAAGACGAACTAGAAAAAGTCTCGGGCCTAACGGAAGACGAAGCCAAGGGGCAACTAATAAAAATAGTAGAAAAGAAACACGAGGAAGACCTAATGACCAGAATGCAAAAACTGGAAATCATGGGCCGCGACGAGATAGAGAAAAAAGCCAAAGATATTTTGGCAACGGCCATACAAAGGCTGGCTTCTTCTACTGCTTCGGAGCTAACAACCTCCACAGTATCTATCCCCTCCGACGACATTAAAGGCAAAATCATCGGCAAAGAAGGCCGCAACATTAGAGCGCTAGAGCGCGCCACCGGCACGGAAATTATTGTAGACGACACACCGGAGTCTATTGTTATCTCCAGCTTTGACCCGGTACGCAGACAGATTGCCAAAATTGCTCTGGAGGGATTAATTTTAGATGGCCGTATCCAGCCAGCCAGAATAGAAGAAATGGCCGAAAAAGCCAGAGCGGAGGTAGAGAAGACCATCAAACAAAAAGGAGAGGCCGCCGCTTACGAAACGGGAGTCTTGGACATGGACCCGCGGCTGCTATCTATCTTGGGCCGGTTATATTTTAGAACTAGCTACGGCCAAAATGTTTTGCAGCACTCTATTGAGGCCACTCATTTGGCGGGCATGCTCGCCGCCGAATTGGGAGCCGACGTGCAGGTAGCCAAAAAGGGTGCCCTGATGCACGATATCGGCAAAGCCATGGACCACGAAATCCAAGGCACCCATGTGGATATCGGCCGGAGGATCCTAGAGAAGTTTAACATCGACGAAAAGATTATTAAGGCCATGCAGGCCCACCACGAGGAGTACCCGTTTGAGACCATTGAGTCTATCATTGTGCAGGCTGCTGACGCTATCTCTAGCGCCAGGCCGGGAGCCCGCAGAGACAGCCTAGAAAACTACGTAAAACGCCTAGAAGACTTGGAAAAAATAGCCAATTCCTTTACTGGCGTGGAGAAGTCTTATGCCATCCAGGCCGGACGTGAGATCCGAGTGTTTGTTACCCCGGAAAAGGTTAGCGACTTAGAGGCCAAGAGGATGGCCCGAGAGGTAGCCGATAAAATCGAGCAAGACCTAAAGTACCCCGGCGAGATAAAAGTAACGGTCATTAGAGAGAACCGGGTAATAGAGTTCGCCAGATAGCCCCCGTATTGCTTAAAAACTCCTAAAGGCTTATAATTATTGAGGAAATCAAATTTGGTCGATAATTACCAATTTCAATAATTTTTAAATATGAATAAAGCAGAATTAGTAGAAGTCATCCACGAAGTTATCGGCGATACCAAAACAAAGGCCGATAAAGTTATGGAGACAATCATCGAGACCATCACCAAAGAACTAAAGAAAGGTGGTGAGGTCGCAATCTCAGGATTGGGAACTTTTGTTTCCAAGAGGAGAGCTGCCAGAACAGCCAGGAACCCAAAGACGGGAGCCGCAGTAAATGTTCCGGCCGTTACCGTGCCAAAATTCAAGCCAGCAAAGGCATTGAAGGACGCCTTAAAGTAAAAAGATTTTTCTCTGCAGAGAGAACATCTGTTAAACAACCCCCTGTCACGCGACAGGGGGTTGTTTTTTTGTAAAAAGAAAAGGGCGGGAGAATGTCTCCCGCCCCACGATATCGCCTATCTAACCATCCTCACCATCGCCGTCGTCGCTGCCGCCATCATCGTCCGGGAACATAAGTTCTTCCGCCTGCGGGTGCTTGTATAAAAAATCTTTGATTTCAGTAAATTGTTTCTTGTCCTTGCTAGGGCACACAATCGCCCGAACGACACGAAAAGAGATAAAGCGCGAGGCCTCGCTGCCGGGCTCTACAACCCAGATGCCACGCAAATTTGAGCTCTTAAAAAGAAGGTGGTGTTTGCACTCTTCTTCCTGGTCATCGTAATCAAAAACCCAAACAACAACCGAACTTCCGTACGCCGGAAAGAATTTGAGAAATTCATCCGCGGAGGGCGTGGCCAGCTTTACTCCGTGCAGCATATTGCCTCCCTGAGACAATGCTCCCTTGGTGAGTTTATGTAAAGGTCTGTTTCTCCTAATCTTATAGCAATTAGACACCCATAAATCAAGTTGTGCGGGATGGGGGAATCGAACTCCCAACCTCAGTTTGGAAAACTGATATTTTACCATTAAACTAATCCCGCAATAGTCCGCCGTGGCGGACTTTATTTTTTTACTCCTCTTCGTCTGCGTCTACGTCTAGATCAAGATCTTCTACATCTAGCTCTATCTCCCCCTCAACGTCTTTTTCCTCATTATCTACTACGCCAGCTGGAGCTGGATCACTCACTCCTTTTTTCTTTTCCTCGCCCTCGGGGGCATGACTGCCGCACCCGGCGCAATGGCTACAATCGTGACTCATATTAAGAAATAGAAATATGAATTAGTCTTATAAAAACGACCGTGGAGTTCAGATTTTAGTTGTTTTAATTGCTGCTTTGGCTGCCTTGGCTGCTTTGCGCAATCTTCTTCTCTAAACTCCTCTCAAGTCTCCAGAGTACCCGAAAAACTAAAAAGGTCAAGATGGCAGTAAAAATTGCCAAAGAATAAAGACCAAAACCTATGGCCATGCCAATACCCGCCGAAACCCACAAACCGGCGGCAGTGGTTAATCCGGTCAGCCGATTCTCCTGCATTATTATTAGCCCCGCGCCCAAAAAGCCGATACCCACAATAATTTGCGAGGCCATTCTGAGAGGGTCGAGGCCAACATTGGCTATCTGGCTGCCATATATTTGTTTGTCTAAAACTATAGATATTATTACAAACAACGCCGAGCCCATGCTCACCAAACTAAAGGTTCTCATGCCGGCCGTTCTGTGAGCGGCGGTTCGCTCTGTCCCCAAAATAATTCCTACAATCAAGGCCACCAAGATTCTCACAAACAACTCCCAATTTGTTATTAAAAATTGCATAAAGATATTATAGGTTAGCTTGTAAAATTTGTCATTAAATAAGAGGCCACAATAGCGGCCGTTTCGGATCGTAAAATAAGATTGCCAAGATTGGCAACTTTAAAGTTAGCCTCTCTGGCTACCTGCAACTCGCTCTCCGACCATCCGCCCTCGGGGCCAATAAATACTCCCATTTTTTTATTAACCTTCATTTCCAGTTTTTTTATCGCCCCTCCGCTTTTATCAAAAATTAAATTGGCATCATTGGCGACCGCCTCTGTAGTGGCCTGCCTAAAACTTACCGGCTCACGCAACACAGGCAACACGCCTCTCTCCGACTGCTCCGCCGCCTCTTTAATTATTTTTTCTAATCGTTCTTTTTTAAACCCAGTTTTTACCGTTCTCTCGGTTATCACCGGTGCAATCTCTTTAACCCCAACCTCTACGGCCTTTTGCGCCACCAACTCAAAATTTTCTCTTTTTAAAATGGAGCAATATAAAATAATATCAACCGCCGACTCGTTTTCGTTTTTTTGTCTTTTTAATATTTTGGCCTTAATGGTTTTTCCTTTTACGTCTCCCAAAGACACAACGGCCTCGTTGCCCTTGCCGTCTGCTAAAACAATGTTATCTCCGGCCTTGAGTCTTAAAACATTTCTTAGTTGGCTTACTAACTCTTTATCTTTTAACTCCAAGGCGTTGCCCCCCAAATAGAAATCGCCAATAAAATGATGAAGTCTCATTGTTTAAATATCACACCCCTCCACCTCGCCCGCCGCCTTGCGATAATTACAATAATCGCAATCGGGGTCTGGCTCAGGGATAGTGCCGCCCATTAAACATTTTTTAATTTCTAAAATAATATCTTCTATCCAATCTGTTTTGCCGATGTACGAAATGATTTTTATATCAAACTCTAGTTTGGCGTCAAAGGCCGCTTTGTCGGTAATGCCATTACAGTAAACAAAGTAGCCAGTGTTAGAAACTTTAAATCCATTCTGTTTAAATAACCATTGGTAAATCTCCATCTGTCTTTTGTAACCGATTTGCCAGTCAGCGTCTAGGCTCACCTCTCCGGCCTTGGAAGTAGATTTATAATCAACAATCATCACCTCTTTCTTGGGGCTCACCCATATATCGTCTATGGCGCCAAAAATCATCAGATTGGTTGGCTTATGCAAATATTGGATGCCCTGGAAGTTATTTCGCCAGTCTGCCAGCTTGTCGTGAGCTAGCGGCACGG
>JAHFLR010000006.1 GCA_023244795.1 bacterium | reverse complement strand
CAATAAAGACATACTCGAACTCTAACCCCTTGGCGGCATGGACAGTCCTCAGGCGCACGGCGTCTTGATTTTTAAGCAGATTGTCTTGGTCGCTCATCAGAGAGGCGTCGGTTAGCATTTTTTCTATACCCTCCGCTGGTGGCAGTTCGTTATACCTGCCGGCGATGCTTACCAGCTCCATCAGGTTCTCTAGTCGCTCTTTATCGTCTTCATCTCCGTTTTTGAGAAAGTCTTGGTATCCTGTTTTTTGCATTATAAATTTTACTACTTCAGATGGCTCTTCTTTTTCTATCGCGCTTCTAATTAAAGAGAGCGTTGCCATAAACTCGTCAAACTTTTTTTGAGTTTCGGCGGGCAACTTTTTCTTGGCGAAAAAATTGAGCACGGAAGTTTTACCAAGTCCGCGTGGCGGCACATTGATAACTCTTTTAATATCCACAAGGCTGTCCGGATTAAGCGCGGCGCGGATAAAAGAAAAAATATCTTTAACCTCTTTGCGTTCGTAAAACCTAACGCCCAGCACTTGGTACGGCAATCGGTGTTTTAAAAACTCCTCTTCAAAAACCCGAGACTGAAAGTTGGCTCTGTATAGTATGGCAATCTCGGAGGGCTGGGCGGATTTATTTTCCAGCAACTGCTTAACGGTGTGGATTACAAATTCTGCTTCTTCTTTTTCGTTCATTGCCTCAAAAAGAGAAAGCTCGGCCCCCTGCTCTTTTATGGCGATAACATTTTTGGGCTTGCGCATTTTATTGCGTTCAATTACTTTGGCAGCGGCCTCCAAAATATTTTTGGTGGAACGATAATTTTCTTCAAAAACAATGGATACATGATTGGGGAAGTCCCGTTCGAAATTTATGATGTTTTTAAAATCAGCTCCCCGCCAGCTATAGATAGCTTGGTCAATATCGCCAATGATGCAAATATTGTGATGTTTGGCGGCCAAAATTTTTGAAAGCTCGTACTGACCCTTGTTGGTGTCTTGGTATTCGTCTATCAAAATGTATTGCCAAAGCTCCTGGTAATACTCTCTCGCCTCGTCACTGTTTTTTAATAGCAGATAGGTTTTTAATATTAAGTCATCAAAATCCAGCGCTTTTTGTTTTTGCAGCTCCTCCTCGTAACGATCCCAAACCCTGCTTATTATTTGAGGGAAAAACTCGCTCCCCACCGTTTCTCTAAAACTCTCGTTGGTTATTAGGTCGCCCTTGTAGCGGGAGATGATACCCTGTACGCGCGATGGCTGGAATTGCTTTTCGTCTAGGTTAAATTCTTTAATGGCCTCTTTGATTAGGCTCAAGCTATCGCTCTGGTCAAAAATAGAAAAGTTTTTACTGATACCGATTTTACTGCCACTTTTTCTAAGCATAGAAACGCCGAGCGAGTGGAAAGTGGAGACGAATGGTTGTTGATTGCCCAAGGAGAAACTCAACTTCCGGAGCAGAGCGCTAATCCTCTCCCTCATCTCCGCCGCCGCTTTGTTGGTAAAGGTGATGGCTAAGATTTTCTCCGGCTCGATGCCTTGGTTTACCAAATAAGCCACGCGGTGGCTGATGGCTCTGGTTTTGCCGGCGCCGGCGCCGGCCAAAACCAAAAGCGGCCCGTCTTTATGGAGAACCGCTTTCTTTTGATTTTCGTTTAATCCCTCAAATAAAAAATCCACCTTCCTATATTAGCATTAAAAAAATTATAGAGAAAACTATTTTAGTTTTAGAGCGCCACCGGTATTATCGATATGTCCGTCGTCGGTGTCATATTTTGTCGTTGGGCAGGTGCTTACCGGACCGCCGGCTCCCCCGCTCCAGTCTGTTTGCTCGCATGCCTTATTGCGCCATCGCGTAATATAGTCGCTAAAAATTAGTGGGTCGGCTCCCTGCCAGGAAACGGTAACCGTTATTTTTTGCGTTGAGGGGTCGTGTAGGCCGCCACTATCCACACAGGTTGTGGCGGACCCGCCAGAATCGCTAAGGCCGGCTATATCTCTAGAGGTCGCCTCTCGGCATACATTTTGGACAGTAAA
>JAHFLR010000008.1:16997-26134 GCA_023244795.1 bacterium | reverse complement strand
AAAATAAGAGTTGGGTTATTTACCAACGCTCTGGCAATAGCAACGCGTTGGATTTGCCCGCCGGAGAGTTGATTGGAAAGATGACTAAAATGCCCCTCATCAAGACCGGTTGCCCGCAACGACTCTTCCGCGCGATGTTTTCTTTTTTCTTTATCAACGCCTTCGTAAACCAAGGGCAGCATCACATTTCTCAAAACTGTCGCTCTGGGGAGCAGGTTGAATGATTGAAAGACAAAACCTATTTTATCTTTTCTGATATCGGCTAACTCGTCATCGCTTAGGGTAGAAACATCTTTGTTGTCTAAAAAATAAGTGCCGCTTGTTGGTATATCCAGCGCGCCCAAGATATGCATCAGGGTAGATTTACCCGAACCGGAGGGCCCCATAATTGCCACAAATTCGCCGTCTTTAATTGTTAGGCTCACGCCCTTAAGCGCTTGGAGTTCTTCTCCGCCGGTTTTATATGTTTTAACTACGTCTTTAATTTCTATCATATTTTTATTATCTACCGAGCGCCATACCTCCGCCTCCTCCGCCAAATAAGCTTGGGGCGGTGGCTGTTGTTGTCTGGGCAGAAATTGTCCTTACCACAATCTGATCTCCCTCTTTAACTCCGCTAACAATTTCCGTTTGTGTGTCGTTGGAGAGTCCCGCCTCGACTATTTGTTGTTTGGGTAAAATAGTAGACGGCACTCCTTGGCTGTTTTGATTTCCGGCCGTTTGTGTCAGTTTGGGATCAAAAATTTCAACATAGTTAGAATTTCCTTGCGTTTTAACTGCGCTGTTGGGTGCCAGCAACACATCCTGCCTAGCATCGGTAATAATTGAGGCACTAACGCTCATGCCGGATTTGACCCGGTCGTCTTGTGTGTCAAAACTTATTTTTACGGTGTAGGAGACAACCCCCTGGGAAACTGTTCCAACGGTATCTATTTCTGCCACTTCGCCGGCGATACCCAAGCCGCTAACGGCATCGAAAGTGAGAGTTGCTTTTTGCCCGACTTTTATTTTTGCCGCATCCACCTCGTTAAGCGAGACCTCGGCAATTTTTTGTTTCGTAATCAGCGTGGCCACTGAGGTGACGGAACCGACCGGGTCATATTTTTTGACATTGAGTTTTGCTATCGTGCCGCCAAAGGGAGCTCGTATAAAATAGTTTGCCAGATTTTCTTGAGCGTCCCGGAGAGCGTTTTCTCTTTGCTTAATAGAAAGGTTGGCCGATTCGATATCTAGCGCGTCGGCCCCCGCCTTGAGCTTGGCTAGAGAATCGGTTTTTTCTATAACACTGTATTTTAAAGAGGTCATGGAATTTTTGATATTGAGTAGCGTGCTTAAGTGGGAGTTGGCGCTGTTCATATAAGAAGAGAGGGAGTTCTGATGACTTAAAAGGATTGCCGGGATGCTGATGTTGTTATTAACTAAGTCGTCTTTAACGAGGCCGAGTAAATCGTTCATGCTCTTTAGAGCATCGGCCACCGCTTTAGTTGTTGAGTAAGTCTCGTTTATAATCGCCTCAATCTCTTCTTTGCTGGAGGCCCTGCTTGCTACTCGGTAATCAATAAAATTCTGATCAAAGTCGACTCTAGCAATTTTATATTTGACAAAAACATCATCTTTAAATAGTGCGGCAGAGGCGGTTTGCGTTTTTGCCATGTTGGCATAGGCGTCGGCATTGCTCTGTATTTTATTGACAGTTGTGCCATAAACGACATCCGCCAAGCCGGAAACAATGTCCGGTAGAGAGAGAAAAGCGTTAGAAACATCGGTAAAGCCGTCGTCATAAGATTTTTCCAAGTCGGATTGCGCCTGCCCGAGAGCGTTTTCTGTTTGTACTAAAGAAAGCGTGTCTGCCGGTTGCGTAAGTTTCGACAGAGAGATTTTGGCGCTTTCCAGGTTTACTTCCGCGTCTCGTACCGCTTTTTGTGCGTCGGTAGCATCCATTTGGGCAACTAGGGCGCCTGCTTTTACTTCTTGTCCGTTATTGACTCCGATATAGGTAATATCTCCGGAAGCTTTTGGTTTTAAGTCTATCTGATTAGAAGTGGAAACCTGACCACTGCCTGTTATAGAGGCAACCAATGTTCCTTTTTGAACATCCGCCACTATGTAACGAGTTTCGCCAGCAGTGCTGGTTAATTTGCCATAGCCCCAGTAGCCGGCATAAATTATTACGATTGCAACTATTGCGCTAGTAATTTTATGAACAATAATATATTTTTTTATCTTTTGGAAAAAGTTATTCATATTTGTTTTAATTTGATTGCGGCGGGGGCATTACTCTAATAAATCTTGCTTCTATTTGTGATTGATCGTTGGGAGAGCCGATAACGGCAACGTAGTCGTCTACTTTTAAATCATTCGGCTTTATTTCGTTCCTAAATTTTCTTATAGCGGTGTCGCTCTCGATTAGAATAGTTTTTTCTACCCCCGCAACATCAACTACCACAAAATTAGGTAATTCTATCTTTACAATTTTGCCGATAGCTCCGTGAGAATTGGGGAGACTCCCATCCTGGGGGAAACCCATCATTAGGTTGCCGCGATGCCCGTTAAATGTTTGATAGTAATTATCGCCCAGGCGATAGGAAAAGGCAGCCTTGCGATATCCGACAAAAATTCCTGCTTGCAAAATCATCAGCGCAACTATTATGCCCCCAAGAATACCAACGACTATTTTTAATTCCCTGGACTTCGAACCGAAAAAATCTTTAAGGTTAAACTTCATATTTTTTAACTAAACTGTGCTGATAAAAAAGCGACTTTTGTATTTTTAATAAATAATTTGAGCGAAATTAGCAAGATAAACATAATAGATAGAAAAACTACCATTTCTGTTAGCGGAAATGATTCGGCAAGCGAGAGGGAGAACTCTTTCCAGTAAGTTAATAAGGTGAGGCCGTCAGAAAACAAGAGAGAAAAATAATTATAAAATCCGGATTGAGAGAACCCCTGCAAGGCATATTGCACTGCTGGCACCAAAGCCAATAGAGAGGCGAGAGTAAAAAAACCGGAAAAAGCCAGTTTTAATTTGGCTTCCTGTTTTTGCTTTTGTTCTATGCCCAGGAGGATTTTATTGTAGAGCTCCTGGGGCGGCTCTATTTGAATTAGTCCCATTGTTAATTTATACGTATTGGGCGTCTATTTTGGTGCAGCGAGCTTTTTAAGCTCCAGTAGCGCCCTCCTGTGCCAGCTTTTAACAGTATTGAGTGGCTTGCCCAATATTTTGCCAATTTCGTCAAAGGTTAGCTCGTTTAAGTCGTGGAGCAAAACAACTTCTTTATAGCGGTGGGGAAGCTGGTTTAACATATTATTAAGCGATTCTTCGTTCTCTAATTTAGAAAAAATCTCTTCCGGAGAGGGCTCGGGCGATTCCAGGCTCTCCTCAAAAACAGTGTCTTCGTCTTCTGTGCTAAGGTCGGAAAAAACGAAACTCTTCTTCTTCCGCAATAAATCAAAGGCCGTATTCCTGGCGATAGTAAAAAGCCATGTCTTAAAACTTTCTTCCGGTTTATATTTTTTAAGATTCTTCCACATTTTTAAAAATGCTTCTTGGGAGATATCTTCTGCATCTTGTGCGTTGCCCGTTAGGCGGTATGCAAAACTATAAACCGGTTTTAGGTAGCGATTTATTATTTCGGTGAGTGTGCCTTCTCCCTTGTCTAAATAATCGGCAACAAGTTGTTGGTCAGATTTTTCCATTATTCTTTATTCTTTAAATTATACACTATAAATAAAGCCCCTGTTAAAACAAAAAAGTTTTGGTATAATAATACGCATTATGAGCTGGCAAGATATCATTATTTCTATCGCAAACATATTTTTTGCGACATCGCTAACCGTTCAGGTCTACTACGGCATTAAAGAGAAATCCGGACCGATAAAATATCTTACTTCCATACCAACATGCGCCGGGCTATACGCCATCGCCATTGCTTTTTGGACTTTAGGTTTGTACTCGTCTGCGGCTATTTCTTTTTTTAACGGGACCCTTTGGCTTGCCTTGTCTATCCAGAGGATGATATATAGCAAAAACAATGCCCAGTAACTCTTAAATTGAGCTAAAGCGGCCATTATGTTAGTATAATTACCATCATGGAAAGGATTTTAATCAAAGATTTAAACGAAAAAGTGGGGGAAACCGTTTTACTAAACGGCTGGGTTGATGTGCGCCGAGACCACGGCAAGCTTATTTTTATTGATTTGCGAGATATGAGCGGCAAGCTCCAGGTAGTTATCATCCCCAAAGCGCTGGAAAACGGCGAAGCAATTAAAGCCATTCGTTCCGAGTGGGTGCTGGAGATAGAGGGCGAGGTCAAAAAGAGACCAGAGAGCATGGTCAATGCCGAGGATCCGCAGGGCGCCATAGAAGTAGAAGCTAAAAAAATAAATATTTTAAATGAGGCAAATACCCCGCCGTTTGATATTTCTGCCGATGGGTATGAGGTGGGCGATGATGTGCGGTTAAAATATCGTTATGTAGATTTAAGGCGGGCGAGGTTAAATAAAAATATAGTTAACCGTCATAAGGTTATAAAATTTATTAGAGATTACCTAGACGAGCGAGGATTTTTAGAGATAGAAACTCCAATCTTAACCAAATCTACTCCGGAGGGAGCAAGAGATTACGTAGTGCCCTCCAGGCTACACAACGGCAAGTTTTACGCGCTCCCGCAATCTCCTCAGCAATACAAACAACTATTAATGGCCTCCGGGTTTGAGAAATACTTTCAAATCGCCAGATGTTTTAGAGACGAGGACACGAGAGGCGACAGGCAGCCGGAGTTTACACAGCTAGATTTAGAGATGAGTTTTGTTAAAGAAGAAGATGTTATTGCGTTAAACGAGGCATTGCTTATTAACCTCATACAAACCTTGATGCCGGAGAAAAAAATCCAGCAAATACCCTTCCTCCGAGTTACCTACAAGGAGGCAATGGAGAAGTATGGCACCGATCGACCGGATTTAAGAGAAAACAAAGACGACAAAAACCTCCTGGCTTTTTGTTGGGTTATAGACTTTCCATTTTTTGAGAAAACAGACGAAGGCAAATGGACGTTTACTCATAACCCGTTCTCTGCGCCCAAACCGGAGCATATGGAAAAATTAATGGCCAAAGACGATATTGCAAATATTTTAGCCGCGCAATACGACATTGCTCTAAACGGATTTGAGATAGGCGGAGGCAGTATTAGGAACCACAAACCGGAAGCGCTCAAAAAAGTTTTTGAGATAATGGGCTTTAACGAAGAATCAATTACCAACAACTTTGGGCACATGCTGGAGGCTTTTTCTTATGGCATACCGCCGCACGGAGGTATTGCTTGGGGTTTGGATAGGTTAGTTTCTATTTTACAAAACGAACCAAATATTAGAGAGGTGATTGCCTTCCCCAAAACAGGAGACGGCAGAGATTTTATGATGGAAGCGCCGAGCGAAATAAGCAGTGCTCAACTAAAAGAGTTGGGGATTGAGATCAAAAAGAACTCCAAATAAAATCTGTCACTTGTTATCTTTGTCCCTAACTCTACGCGATAGCAAAAGTTAGGGATTCTTGAAAAATTTTAAAAATAAAAAAGAAAAATAATTTAAATAAAAAAATGCCCCCGTAGTAGCGGGGGCTCTAGGCATCCATGGGATGCCTCCTTTCTGTTGCACGAAGGAACTAGACGGAGGGGCCGGCCAGAAATTGGCCGGGCGAACCCGCGATGTCGCGAAGCCCGATCTGTAATAGCCTGGGGCGGCGACGATGGTTCCGGCAACCTACGATGTTCTATCCTCGGCTGGTGGACAGACGACATCGCACGTTCTGCGGCGCTTCTCTGGCCCACGGCGTGGGCGCGTCGGAGAACTCTGCCGAATCCTCGGGTTTGGGCCGATACTAACCGGCCCCTCCATGGTGTTGACGGCTTACAGGGTCTCGAGCCCTGTGCCGCGATGGGGAATCTTGTGCCGGTGCTGATGGCCGGTCGCCCGCGGGGTGAGCTTACGCTCCGCCACAGGCGATACGAGCATCGGCGGGACGATCAACATCTTGACCATCCTCAGCATCTTGGCATCCTCCCTTCTTGGTTGTCTAACTGGCAGCATAGCATATCGGTGGGTTTTGTCAATAGGCATGACCAGGCATCCCGTTTATAAGCACCAAAGCAGATATGCTATAATTAGTAGCAATTAGTAATTAATTAAATTTAACAATGTACAAAGAAAAAACGTTTGGGTTGCCAACCATGGAAGGCCTTTCGGAAAATCAAATCTCCGAGCACCTTAAACTTTATGCCGGTTATATTAAAAATCTAAACGCTCTGGAAGAAAAAATCGCGTCTCTAACAGACAACGCGGAAGAAAATGCCATAATTCTAGCCGAGCTAAAACGCAGGCAAGGTTTTGAGTTTAATGGCATGCGCTTGCACGAATATTATTTTGAGCAACTGGGCGGCAGTGGCGCCGCGGCCAATGGCAGCGAGATGATGAAGGCGCTAGCCGCACAATTCGGCAGTTTTGAAAATTGGCTAAAAGATTTTAAACAAACTGCCTTAATGCGTGGCATCGGCTGGGTTAGCTTATATTACGACGGGCAAGAGAAGAAGTTTTTTAACGTTTGGGTAAACAGCCACGAAGATGGGCACTTGGCGGGGCTAACACCGATAATAGTTTTGGATATGTGGGAGCATGCGTTTTTGTTAGATTATCTCCCGAGCCAGAAGAAAGATTACGTGGAAGCGTTTTTTAAAAATCTCAAGTGGGAAACATCGGAGGAGAGATATAAAAAAGTTCGGTAAAACTTTGCAAAATAGCCATAATAATCTATAATTTTAGGGTATTTATGGCGTATGCAGTAAAAATTAAGGATTTTGAGGGGCCCTTTGATTTGCTCTTGGGTTTGATAGAGAGCAGGGACCTTTCCATTAATGAGGTCTGTTTGGCCGAGATAGCCGATCAATATTTGGAGCATCTTAAAAAGCTAGAGAGTTTCCCCCTAGAGGAGGTCGCCGCTTTTGTGGTAGTGGCTTCCACCCTGATGCTTATTAAATCGCATTCGCTAATGCCCTCTTTGCAAATTTCTAAGGAGGAAGAAAAAAGTATCGTTGAGCTGGAAGATAGATTAAAGGTTTACCAGCAAATTAGGGAGATGGCGCAGGGTCTGCAAAAAAGGTTAGGAGCCGCGCCAATGTTTGAGAGAGAGGCCTTTAAGGGTTTTGAGATTAAATTTTTAGAGCCCGAGGGCGTAACTGTGCAAAAGTTGCACGAGGTACTCTCTGCCGCACTGGAAAACTTACCAGCTAAAGAAAAACTGCCCGAGGTTGAGGTTAAAAAAATTATCAGCCTAGAGGAGAAAATTTTAGAGCTTACGGAAAGAATCCAAAACAGCTTACGAATGTCTTTTGATGATTTTGCCAAATCAGGCCAACCAACAGCAGAGGTTAAAGCAGAAATCATCGTTAGCTTTTTGGCTATGCTAGAATTAGTTAAGCAGGGAATAATAATTGTTAGGCAAGATGGCCTTTTTGATAATATAAACATGCAAAAATATGAGCACGAAGGAATTAAACAATAACATAGAGGCGATCTTATTTTTAAAAGGCGAGCCGGTTAGCATTGAGGAGCTGGTTAAAATTTTGGATTCCACCAGAGAGGAGGTGGAACAGGGCCTACTGGAGCTAGAACATGCTCTTATGGAAAGAGGCGTCCGCCTAATAAGGAAGGAGCACACCGTGATGTTGGCTACTTCACCCGAATCATCCAAATACACCAACGAGCTAATAAAGCGGGAGTTTAATGCCGACTTAACCAGGTCTTCCTTGGAGGTGTTGGCAATTATTGTTTACAAGGGGCCCATTAAAAGATCCGGCATAGACTACATTCGTGGCGTAAATTCCGCTTACACTTTGAGAAATCTAATAATCAGAGGGCTGGTGGAGAGGATTACAGACCCCAAAGACAGCCGCTCTTATATTTATAAGCCGTCAATGCAACTTTTCCAATATTTAGGCATAGGCAAACTGAAGGACCTGCCAGACTTCAACTCTTTTAACGAAAAGATGGAGACTTTTATAAGCGAGCAAGAAAAAGCGCAGGAAATTAAAACAGAAGAAAATGAACCAGGAAACCCGTAGAGACATAATAATTTTTTTAGTCGTTATTGTTTCGGCTTTTCTCATTTACCAAAATAAAGGAGGGGCCGACTCAAATAAGGATGCCGCAAATACGCTGGCGCTGCGGGAGCAGGAGAAGGCTCAAGTTTTTTTTGAGGATCTTTCCATTGAGGCTAAGAGCGGCTATGTTTGGGACGTCTCCAGAGACAAAGTTATTTTTGACAGAAATTCAAAAGAGCAACTTCCGCTGGCTAGTATCACTAAAATAATGACCGCCATTGTGGCCAAAGAAAATTTTGACGAGGGCAATAAGGGCTTCCAAAAAGAAAAACTGGGGGGATTGATGACCGCCATGCTGGTAGAATCGAACAACGAAGCAGCCTCAACTATAGCCCAAACAATAGAAACAAGTGGTGCTATAAGTTTTGTCGGCCAAATGAACAAAAAAGCCGGGGAGCTGGGTTTGGATAAGACTATTTTTTCCAATCCTACCGGGCTAGATCTCTCTAATTCCTCTGCTGGCGCTTACGGATCGGCTGAGGAGGTGGCAAAACTGCTGGTTTACGGATATCAAAAATACCCCGATGTGTTTGGTATTACTAAAAATTACGAAGTAGACGTAGACGGTAAAACAATTATTAACAAAGATGAACTGGTCAAAAAATTCCCCAATATTATGGCGGGGAAAACCGGATTAACCAATTTGGCGGGAGGTAATTTGGCGTTACTTTTTGGCGATACCCAACATATGTTTGCTATTGTGGTTTTAGGGTCTTCCGAGCGTGGTCGTTTTGACGATGTCGAAAAATTAATAGGTGCGATAACAAAATATTTGCAACCATGAATTTAAACGTACTAAAGGTCTTTGGGTTATCCAGTTTTACTTTTTTTCTGGCGATGTCGCTAACTCCCATTTTTACTTTTTACCTCTATAAGTACCGAATGTGGAAAAGGAAGTCTCGTAGCGCCGAAGATAACCCCGTAACCGAAGATTTTAAAAAAATTCATAACCCCGAGGCCGAGGTCCGTACTCCTCGGATTGGC